>JARKQW010000204.1 GCA_029974695.1 Syntrophobacteraceae bacterium
TCAGGCTTTCATAGTCGGCCGGGAGACCGTAGAGGTCGACTCCAATGACTCCACGGGGAGTCAGTTTCCGGTCCCCGAGGCCCCGGGGGAGGGGGTAGTCCCCGGGACGGTCCCGGACAAGGGCCGTTAGTGCCCGTTCCACGTGCTCGGCATCCAGGTTGAAGGTGATGGGGTCGATATCCACAAACACCGGGGTGGCTCGGAGAAGAGAAATGACCTCCGCGGTGGCCATGAAGGTGAAGGGGGTGGTAAAGATCGCATCGCCGGGTCCCACGTCGTACGCCATCAGGGCCATGAGCAGGGCGTCGGTTCCCGATGCGCAACCCACGGCGTGGGCCGTGCCCGTGTACTGGGAAAGCGCCTTCTCCAACATGGCGACTTCCGGTCCCATGATGTATTGGCCGTGATCCAAGACTTGCCGGATTCGATCTTCAAGGTTGCTTCGGATTCTCTTCTGCTGCATCCCCAGGTCGATGAATTGCATGGCGGTCTTCCTCGTGAAGTGGGTGAAATGCCCCGGCGTTCCGCTGCCCTGGGGAGTCCGGATGGACTCGAGGCCGGTGGCGGAAGTATGGGCAACTTGCGGTTTCCGAAATCCTTCCTTGAACGAAACAACAGTCCCGCTTTCCGGGTGGAACGTCCCGGGGTCCGGGGGCATCGTGGGGTCGCCGCGGTCCCCCCCGGGGACCATGGTTGTGAACTCAAAAGACTTGTGATAATGAGGGCTTTGGAAGGCATCCGCTCCATCCCGTCAGGGTTCGGGCCCACGGTGCGAGAACAGAAATCAACCAAGATCCTGCGGTGCTCCCCGTGGGTCGAGGCCGTGCGTTTCCGTCTCCCCGGGTGAATCCATCCCGGGGGTTCCCCCGTCAGGACCTTAACCGGGCTGGATCCTTGCGGGTGTGAGGTCCGGACCCCTGTGGCAATGGCACAGTTTGGGGTGGATGTCAACTGCCGACGCGGTTTTCAACGGCCCCCCCGGGGGGTCCGGGTCTCGAAGGAATCGAAAAATGACCGCTACCGCCCATTCTCCTGAAACCAAGTACGTGTGCATTCATGGCCACTTCTACCAGCCGCCCCGGGAGAATCCCTGGCTCGAGGCGGTGGAGAGGGAAGAGACGGCGGCGCCCTCTCACGATTGGAATGAACGAATCCACATGGAGTGCTATCGCGCCAACACGGCGGCCCGCCTGGTGGACGAGAAGAATCGAGTGCTGCGGCTTCGGAACAACTACCAGTCCCTGAGCTTCAATTTTGGTCCGACTCTCCTACGCTGGATGGAAGGGCACGATCCGGAGTCGTACCGGAGGATCATTCAGGCGGACCGGGAAAGTCACGGTCGCTCGGGCCACGGGAACGCTATGGCACAGGCCTATAACCACATGATTCTTCCCCTGGCCTGCCTTCGCGACCAGGTGACCCAGGTCCGGTGGGGGATCCGGGATTTCGAGCACCGGTTTGGCAGGAAGCCGGAGGGAATGTGGCTGCCCGAGACGGCGGTCAGCCGGGAAACCCTGGGGGTGCTGGCCCAGGAGGGAATCCGGTTCACCATCCTGTCCCCCTACCAGGCCTCCCAATGGCGGTTGCTTCACGAGACCGCTTGGCGGGACGCACGGGACGGTACCATCCCCACCGGCCGGGCTTATCGGTTCGATTGCGGTGGGGGGCGGGTGATCCATCTCTTCTTCTATGATGCGGAACTGGCCCGGGGAATCGCCTTCGAGCGGCTATTGGAACACAGCAGTCGGCTCCTGGACCGGATTCGGCACGGTTTCGATCATCGCGTCTGCGATGCCGGGGAGCCCTGGCTTGTCCACTCGGCCACCGACGGAGAATCCTACGGGCACCATTTCAAATTCGGAGACATGGCCCTGGCGGCGGCCTTCCAGGAACTCGACCGTGACCCCTCATATCAGGTAATCAACTACGGGGAATTCCTGGCCCGGTTTCCCACGACGGCGGAGGCGGACATCGTGGAAAATACGGCATGGAGTTGCGCTCACGGCCTGGGCAGGTGGGAGAGAGACTGCGGATGCCGAATCGGGGGCGACCCCGGCCTGCACCAGAAATGGCGGGCCCCCCTCCGGAAAGCCCTGAACCGGCTTCGCGACGCCCTGGCACTCCATTATGAGAAGGAGATGGGTCGGTTGTGTCTCGACCCGTGGGAGGCCAGGAACGACTACATCGAGGTGGTTCTGGATCCCGAGGCGGGGAGGGAAGATTTCCTGAGTCGACATGCCCGGGCAGGCCCGGCAAACTCGGATCTTCTCCGTTTCTTCCAACTCCTCGAGATGCAGCGCTGTTCCATGTTGATGTTCACGTCCTGCGGGTGGTTCTTCGATGACATCAGCGGGCTGGAAAGCGTGATACTCCTCAAGTATGCAGCCCGCGCCATGCAACTGGCCCGAATGACCGGCTCTGCTCCCCTGGAGGACTCTTTCCTCCAATTGCTGGAAAAGGCTCCCGGCAATCGAAAGGAATTCGCGAACGGGGCCGAGGTTTACCGGAAGAAGGTATTGCCCGAAATCGTGGAATTGGACCGGGTGGTGGCCAACCATGCCGTACGTTCCCAGGCTAGGACCCGCGGCCCCGGCTATCGCCTGTATTGCTGGCAAATTCTTCCCCAGAAAGAAGAGGACCTGGGTTCCTATCCCGCCCGGAGCCTGTACGGGCATGTGCGGGTTCGGGACACACGCACCTGGGAGGAAGCCGACTTTCTGTATGCAGCCTTTCATTTCGGGGGCCTGGATTTCCGATGCTCCGTAAAACCCTACGGAGATGACGCCGAATACCGGGCAATCCTGGCTTCTCTCCAGCGATCCATGGAAGAACAGAACATGGTCAACACCGTTCGATTCCTGGATCAGACTTTCGGGACGGCATTCTTCGGTCTGCAGGACGCCTTCCGGGACCTGCGCTCTTCCGTGGCCGTCGAAATCAGCCGGGAAAAGCTCAGGTTGTACCGGGACCTCCAGCACCATTTCTACCAGACTCATCGGCCCCTGATGATTTCCTTGCGCCAGTGGGGACTGCCCCTGCCCAGTGATGTTCGAGGGGCCGTCCGCAGCGTTCTGAGCGACGAAGTGAACCACATCGTGCGCGAGATCCTGGAACATCAACAGGGCTGCGAAGCGGAAGGCGAATGCTGGGAGGACACGGATTTCCACTACCGCGTTCACCTGGGCCGTCTGAATGCGATTCTTGAGGATGCCCGGTGGTGGGGGTTGGTGCTGCGCACCGGCGACCTCCATGATGTCCTGGGAAAGGCCATGGTGGAGTGCTTGTCCGCATTGGGCAAGGGCTTCCGGGTCGAGGATGCGGGGAGGCTCGCACGGCTGCTGGCGGTATGTGAACGGTTGGGCGTCAAGCCCGAAACCTGGAAGCTGCAAACCCTGTTTTTCGAGATGATCGCTCAATCCTTGAAACAGCCCGAGGAATACTGGAATAAGTTGAAGTTCCGAGGGTTTGTGGAACGCCTGGACGATTCCCTGGGCTGCAACTTTGCCCGGTTGGCTCCCCCTTCGCCGGGGCCTTCCCCGCGAAGCCCGTTGGCAACCTGAGTGCGGAGTGGTAAATAGAGAACGTTGGGTGCGGCCGGTCGGCCGGTGGGTTCGTTAAGATCGTGAGTCGGGCCGGGAGGCCGGGTTTTCCCGGCGAGGGGGGACGGATTCCCCGGGCCTTGGGGAGATCGACGACAACAGTCAGGAAGGGACGGGAGACATGTGTGAAGCCAATGCCTATTTGATCAAGAACGGTCGGGAAGAGCTCGTCATGGAAGCGGTGGACGTGGTGGAGAGTGAGGGGGAGGTCCTTCGCGTGGCCAACATATTCGGGGAGCAGAAGATTTTGAAGGCCAGGATCCGGAGCATGTCCTTGGTGAACCACAAGATCGTTCTGGAGGAATAGGGCAAGGTTCCTCCAATACGGGCGGCCCCACCCGGT
>JARKQW010000215.1 GCA_029974695.1 Syntrophobacteraceae bacterium
ACCACCTGATCCTCAGCGATGTTGACCCCCGGGGACTCACGGGAAAGATGGCCGAAGAAACCCTGGACAAGGCCGGAATCACGGTGAACAAGAATTCCATCCCGTTTGATCCCCAGAAGCCCGGCATCACCAGCGGGATCCGCAACGGGACCCCCGCGGTGACCACCCGAGGGATGACCCCCGACCATATGATCCTGGTGGCCCATTTCATCCACCGAGCGCTCCAGGCCGCGGACAAGGAGCTTACCCTGCAGAACCTGAGAACGGAGGTGGCGGAATTCTGCTCCGCCTTCCCCCTTCACCGGGCGGATCCCGTCTGAAGAGAGAAGGGGAACCCGAGAGCATGTCCCGCCCCGGGGAGAAAAGACGCCGGACCTCAACCCGGCGCTCTTTTTTGGATGCCCATGAAGCCCACAACCCCCCATGATGTCTACATGAGACAGGCCCTGGCCCTGGCCGCCCGGGGCAGGGGAACCACCAGCCCGAACCCCATGGTGGGAGCGGTGGTGGCGGACCGGACCGGGGTCGTGGGAAAGGGATACCATGCCTTTCCCGGGGGACCTCACGGGGAAGTCAACGCCCTGAGGGATGCCGGGGACCGGGCCGTCGGGGCCACCCTCTACGTGACCCTGGAACCCTGCAATCATTTCGGACGGACCCCTCCCTGCACCGGCGCCATTCTCGATGCGGGGATAGCCCGGGTGGTGGTGGGGATGCGGGACCCGAATCCCCACGTGGCGGGAGGGGGAATTCGAGCCCTCGAGGAACGCGGAATCGTCGTGGAATGCGGGGTCCTCGAGGAGGAATGCCGCCGCCTGAACCAGCCCTTCATCAAGCATTCCACCACGGGAATCCCCCACGTGACCCTCAAGGCCGCCTCGACCCTGGACGGGCGCATTGCGTCGCGAACGGGCGATTCCAAGTGGATCACCAACGAACGATCCCGGCGATTCGTCCATCGCCTCCGCCAATCCCGGGACGCCGTCCTGGTGGGGATCGGAACCGCCCGGGCGGACGACCCTCGACTGACCGTGCGGCTTCCGGGAAAGACCCCCCGACGGCAAAGGGTCCGAATCGTGCTGGACACTCGATTGAGACTGTCTCCGGAGTCCTACCTGGTCCGGACCGCCGGGGAGGCTCCCACCTGGGTGGCGTGCGGGCAGGGAGCCCCCTCGGCCGCAGAGCGGGCCCTTGTGGAGCGGGGGGTGCAGGTGATGCGGTTGCCGGAAGAGGCGGGCCGGGTGGCCCTGGTTCCTCTCCTCCGGGAGCTGGGAAGCCGCGGGGTGACCAGCCTGCTGGTGGAAGGGGGCGCACACGTTTTGGGGGCCTTCCTCGACCAGGGTCTTGCCGATGAGTTCTTCTTCTTTTACGCGCCCAAGATCCTGGCGGACGGCCGGGGAATTCCCATGATCGCGGGAAGAGCTCGACCGAGCCTCCGGGAAGCCGTGGAGGTTCACGACGTCCGCATCAGGAGATTCGGCGCGGATTGGATGGTGTTCGGGCGGTTCCGTGCGAACCTCTATTGAACCGGTGTGCCGATGTTTACGGGACTGATTGAAGGAACGGGTCTGCTGCTGCGGATGGATCGTCGGGGGGCCGATGCGCAGATGGTGCTTCGGGCCTCCTTTCCCATGGAACGGCTTGCCCTGGGGGAGAGCATTTCCGTGGACGGGGCCTGTCTCACCGTGGCCTCTTTTCAAGGAGACGTCTTTGCCGCGGACGTTTCTGCGGAAACCCTCCGGAGGACCACCCTGGGCCGCAAGACGTCGGGTTCTCGAGTCAACCTGGAAAGGGCGCTCCGGCTGGGGGACCGGTTGGGCGGGCACCTGGTGAGCGGCCACGTGGACGGGATCGGGGTTTTGAAGGAGCGCCGACCCGAAGGACGTTCCCTGAAACTCTCCTTCGAGATTCCGCCGGATCTTTCCGTCTACGTGGTGGAAAAGGGCTCCATCGCCGTCAACGGAATCAGTCTCACGGTGAACGCGTGCAGCCCGGGACGCTTCGAGGTGAACATCATTCCGCACACCTCCGGGGAAACCACCCTCGGGGAGATCCGGGTCGGCGAAGAGGTCAACATCGAGACGGACCTCATCGGAAAATATGTGGCCAAGATGCTCGATAGTTGGCTGAACAGTTCTCGGAAAACGGAAAAACCCGGTCGAATCGACCCGTCTTTTCTCCAAAAGCACGGGTTTCTGTAGGGGAAACCCGGGAGGGAAAGCCGATTCCACGGGGGGACATTTCCCCGGAGCCTTCCCCGGATCGTCGGCTTGAGATGTGGAATTCTTCGTGTTATAGATCCATGGATGTAAGGGCGAGGCCCGGCGAGGCCTCCACCGCTTCCCTTGCACAATCCCTCAACCAAAGGAGCTCGATCAAGATGCCTCTGGCAACGATCCCGGAAGCCCTGGAAGATATTCGGCAGGGCAAGATGGTGATATTGGTGGACGA
>JARKQW010000236.1 GCA_029974695.1 Syntrophobacteraceae bacterium
GGCTCAACCACGAGATGACCCGGCTCTTGAATGAAATCAAGGAATCCAATGCAAAGCTCCTGGCGACGACACGCAGACTGGAAGAGGTCAATGCGGACATGGAAGCGTTCGTGTATTCCGTCTCCCACGACCTGCGGGCCCCTCTGAGGGCCATCCAGGGATTTGCCGGCGTTCTCATGGAATCCCGCGCGGATCAATTGGACTCCCTGACCCTCGATTATCTCGGACGCATGGATAGCGCTGCGCGTCGCATGGACACTCTCATCCAGGACCTGCTGAGCTACAGCCGTGTCGGCCGAGCGGAGATGAACCTCATGCCGGTCTATCTCGATTCCTTGATCGCCGAAGTGCTGCAGCAGATGGAGATGGATATCGGCGTCCGGCGCGCGATAGTCGACGTGCAAGGCCCACTGCCGGTAGTGATGGGCCATTATCCCGTTCTCGTCCAGGTACTTACGAACCTGATCGGCAACGCGGTAAAGTTCGTGCCCGCCGATGTGGTCCCCCGTGTGCTCATCCGCGGCGAGGCCGCGACGGAGGGTGAAGCCCCTTACCCGCGGGTGCGCCTCTGGATTGAAGACAACGGCATCGGAATCGCTCCGGAGTATCAGGAGCGTATATTTCATGTTTTTGAGAGATTACACGGCGCTGACCAATATCCGGGCACAGGCGTCGGACTCGCCATTGTTCGCAAGGGAATCGCCCGGATGGGTGGATGTGCCGGTGTGGAGTCGGTCCCGGGCCAGGGCAGCCGCTTCTGGATCGAGCTGTCTGCGGCGGACCGTACCTCGGAGGAGAGGAATCGACTCCCACCCGAGCCCCCCATGCCCGCATCGAGGTGGGGGTGACGAGAAAGAATGGCGAGACCATTTTCTGGCAAAGGGATACGCCAACCCACCGAATATTCATAGACCGAACTTTTGCAGAATGCATGTAAGTGACTGAAAAGGTTTGAAATGATTGGGAAGAAGGGCCATACGCCTTAAGGATTTCCTGCAAGAAACTTAAGGAGGCATAGCCATGGACTTCTTCCCGGCCTGGACGGGTCACGAGGACGCAACCTGTCCGGGACGAGGTGCTAACGCACGAACCAAGTCAGCGAAAGGTGGAACCGGACCGCTCGGACTCTTTGGCCAAAGCTGCAGTTTAAGTCACGAAAATGCAGGCTTAAGGCCCCAAAAAGCTGGATTCTTGCGTTTTGTGTAATCTATTCGTCCCGTTGCCTTGGTCCGATCCCGCTCGCGTTCGTTGGGACACGAATTGCGGCCGACAGGAAGGTGCTGATGTTGTGCAGGAACTATGCGAGACTCTCAAAGTCGCAGTCCGCGGAATGTGTCAAGCATCTTGAGACACCCGGTTCAGAAAATTAGTGAACAGCGTGACGCTCGCCCGTACGCTATGATGGCGTCTGTGGGCAAGTGGTCTTTAAGACCGTCATGAAGAAACGTCGTGTGCCGCCGCCGTCCGAACCCCCTCCGACGAGTCTTGGGGGACCCATTCTCGTCAGTCCGGCGGCCAAACTATCGAGCACGTCGGAGACCAGGATGCGTGTTCCTCTTATACATGCCTTGCCGTGGCACACATTTGGATCAACCGTGATGTACTCTCGCCAGTTCAAAGACATTTCGCGATTCCTTGTAATCGGGTTGGTGTTGCCGCTTGTACCACAGCGGGCGGAATATGTGCGTCCCAAGGAGTGTCGGAGTCCCGCGCAGCTCTCGTTGTTCCTTGATATTGCAGGATCCAGCTCTCTCATGGTTGCCCTCGGGTTGGGATTGACTCCGGCCAGAGTGAAATCTCCTCTCCTTCGGCCAGGGCAGTCAGTCGCCCGGCTCCCCAGCCCGCTCGGTGTGCGGCATGCCCGCGAACTCGCTGCGGCGGGCGGAAAAAGGGCTGCGCAGGGCCACCCGAAGGCCGGACGGATTGCCGGCATTCCCGATGAGCTTGTCCAGGTAGTCGATTGCGGTGCGTGTGGTCGTGGCTTTTCCGTCTTGTGAGGGCTTGGATTCTCAGCGAGCCGCTGCTCGACGGCTTCGCCCTCGGCGAGGAGAGAGGCTTCGTCCAGGGAGCCGTCGATGAGGGATTCGACGGCTGAGCGGGCGGCATCGACTAGCGTGACAGCTGCCCATTTCCCTTCCATTTCGCCAATGACGTGTTGGTCCAATCGCTGCTGAGCGCTGCTTTCGAGCATCGGCAAGAGAATTCGTTCAATATCTTCGGGATATGCGTGGGCAGTCATCCCACGAACCAAGGCTTGGCACTGCGGATAACCCCATGACGAGCGCAGGAACGCGCAGAGAGTTCCGAAACGGACGTCCGCTCGGTTGACCTCATGTCGGCTCTTCCGAAAGGAAAGCATCTGCCTCAGCAAGAACGGAATCCGGATCATGCCCTTGGCCTGCTTCGATTTCCTTTCCGCCGGATTTGGGAGGCGTTGTGGACCGGTCCGGAACACGGCGCGAGGCGAGCCGTCCGCAAGGTCTTCCGGACGCACCCGCCGGTTCCGGCCGCGGTTCGGAATCCCATAGATCCCATGGATATTACGGCGTATTTTCGGAAGTACCGTAGAAGACGGTTCAGGAAACCCGGGAACCGGGTGCCACCGGCTCGGCGGGGGCGATGAGCCGCAGGGCGGTGCCGTCCTGGACGGCCAGGACCATGCCCCGGGATTCGACCCCCATGAGCTTTGCCGGCTGAAGGTTCGCCACCAGGACGACCTGTTTTCCGACCAGGTCCGCGGGTTTGTACCATTGGGCGATCCCCGCCACCACCTGACGTTCTTCCCCGATGTCCACAATGAGTCGGAGGAGCTTTTGGGACTTGGGGACGTTGTGCGCCTCCTTGACCACCCCCACCCGGAGGTCCAGGGTGCGGAAGGTGTCGATGGGAACCGTGTCCGGGGTTTTCTCTTCTTTCTTGGGGACCGTGGGTCTTTTGGCCCCCTGCTTTTGAGCCGAATCGACCCGGGGAAAGAGCGCTTCTCCCTTGTCCACCGGGGCGCCCTCCCGAAGGGTCCCCCAACGGCCGTCCTCCTCGAATCGCACGTCCGAGGCGGCCTTGGATATGCCCAGGCGATGGAGCATCTTTTCGGCCGTGTCCGGGAGGAAGGGGGTAAGGAACACGGCCGTCAGCCGGTTCACTTCGAGAAGGTTTCGCATGACCGTCCGGAGGCGGTCCGCCTTTCCGGGGTCCTTGAACAGCTGCCAGGGACCCACCTGGTCGATGTACTTGTTGGCGGCGTTGATGAGGGCCCAAATGGATATGAGGGCCTTGTGGAAGGCAAACCGGGGCACTTCCTCCAGGAAGTCCACGGTGGTCTGGTCCCGCTGGGCCAGGAGAGCGCGGTCGTTTTCGTCCGGGTCGGACCCGAAGGGCGGCACCTTCCCCTGGAAGTACTTGGCGGTCATGGCCAGGGTTCGGCTGAAGAGGTTGCCCAGGTCGTTGGCAAGGTCGGCGTTGAGCCGCTGGACCAGGGCCTCTTCGCTAAAGCCCGCATCCAGCCCGAAGACCATCTCCCGCAGGAGAAAGTAGCGGAAAGCGTCCAGTCCGTAGACGGGCAGAAGATCCAGGGGCCGCACCACCGTCCCGTGGCTCTTGCTCATCTTCCCCTCTTCGGTCTTCCAGTACCCGTGGACGTTGAGATGGCGGAAGGGCGGGAGCCCCAGGGCGCGGATCATGGTAGGCCAGTAGATCCCGTGGGGTTTCAGGATGTCCTTGGCGATGAGGTGGCGGCTCACCGGCCAGTACTCCCGGAACAGGTCCCCGTCGGGATACCCCAGGGCGGAAAGGTAGTTGATGAGGGCGTCGAACCACACGTAGGTGACGTAGCGATCGTCGAAGGGAAGGGGAATCCCCCAGCTGAGCCGCTGGATCGGCCTCGAGATGCACAGGTCCTCGAGGGGTTCCCGGAGGAAAGACAGGACCTCGTTTCTGTATCGTTCGGGCTGAATGAAATCGGGGTTTTCACGGATGTAGGATATCAGCCAGTCCTGGTATTGACTCATCCGGAAAAAGTAGTTCGCTTCCTCCCGTTCCACGGGCTTTTTGTCATGGTCGGGGCACTTGCCGTCCACCAGCTCGCGCTCGGTGTAAAACCGCTCGCAGCCGACACAGTAGAGCCCTTTGTAATTGCTAAAATAGATGTCTCCCTGGTCGTAGACCTTCTGCAGGATGTACTGAACCGTCTTGATGTGCCGGGGGTCCGTCGTGCGGATGAAGTCGTCGTTGGAGATGTTGAGCTTGGGCCAGGTTTCCCGGAAAAGGTTGCTGATCCGGTCCGCGTAGCTCTTGGGGTCCGTTCCCGCCTCGGCCGCCGCCTGGGCAATCTTGTCGCCGTGGTCGTCGGTGCCGGTGAGGAAATGGGTCCGGTAGCCCATGAGCCGGTGAAAGCGGCTCATGACGTCGGCGACGATGGTGGTGTAGGCGTGCCCGATGTGGGGCTCGGCGTTCACGTAATAGATCGGGGTGGTGATATAGAAGCGCTTTGTCATGACTTGGCTTTCTCTGAGGTCTCCTCGGAAACGGGATCCAGTTTCTTCTCGATCTCCCGACCGTCTTCCATCTGCACGGTGATGGTGCGGTCCACGATATTCTGCCGGATGACCTTTCCTCGCCCTTCGGGGATTTCGATCTTCTTCCCGATTTTGGGCATGTCTTTTTTGAGTTCCTTGTAAGTTTCGTATTCGTACTGCAGGCAGCACATGAGCCGCCCGCAGGCCCCGGATATCTTGGTGGGATTCAGGCTCAGGTTCTGTTCCTTGGCCATCTTGATGGACACGGTGTGGAAGTTCTTCAGGAAGGAGGCGCAGCACAGAGGCCGACCGCATCCCCCGAGACCGCCCACCATTTTGGCCTGGTTTCGAATGCCGATCTGGCGGAGCTCGACCCGGGTTCTCAACCGGCGCACCAGGTCCTTGAGCAGTTCCCGGAAGTCGACCCGGCCGTCGGCGGTGAAATAGAAGATGATCTTGCTCCCGTCGTAGAAATACTCGACGTTGACCAGGTTCATGGCCAGATTGTGGGCCTTGATCCGATCCAGGCAGTAGGCCTTGGCGTCCTGTTCGAACTCGAGATTCTGATAATAGGTCTGGATCTCTTCCCGGGTGGCCGAGCGATCCACCTTCTTGATTTCCTGGGGGTGAATGCGGGGGTCCTTGGGATAAGGTCCTTCCACCACCTCCCCCAATCCCACTCCCTGTTCGGTGCGGACGATGACGTAGTCTCCCTTCTTCAAAGGATGCCCCGCCGGATCGAAATGGTAGACTTTGCCTCCTTTACGAAAGCGAATTCCAATGACCCTGTCCATATAAGCCTCTCCGAATGGCGAAGCAGACACCCTCGAGGGTCAGTAGCTTGTTGGCGTTCTGTCGAAGGTGCTGCATGGCGAGTTCCACGGTATCGTACAATTCCAGCAGGCCTTCCCGGGTGGAGCGGCGGGCAAGGCTCCCGATGTCTTCGGGAGAGTCCGGGCCGGAAGCGTCGTTCATTCCTATCCGGGCCAGCAGGATTTCCCGCACCCAGAATTTAACGCATTCGAGGTCTTGCTCCAAGTCCCGGGTCTTCTGGGCCCAATCCGCCGTCAGGTCGAATAGGTCCATCATGGACGGGCTCGCCAGGCGGCGGACCCGGTCGAGGACTTCCCGCTGTCGTGCCGCCTGGTTCTCTTCGGCCAGGGCCCGGGCCCGGTCCCGGCTCCCGTCGGACCTTCGAGCCAGGGCCCGGGCGAGATCCATGGGGATTTCGAAGGTATCCGCCAGGTACCCGGCGATCCATTCGTCGGGCAACGGCTGGAACTGCACCCTGCAGCAGCGGGAAACCAGGGTGGGCAGGACCATCTGGGATTCCAGGGTGAGCAGAAGAAAGAGATTGCGCGGCGGAGGGTCTTCGAGGATCTTGAGGAGCGCGTTCCCGGCCTCGTCCTTCAGGTTGTGAGCTCCGTCAATGACGATGGTGCGCCGGCGGGCCTCGTGGGGACGGAAGCGCAGGCGCTGCTTGATTTCACGGATTTGATCGATCTTGATGATCGAGGTTTCCGGCTGAATCCAGAGCAGGTCCGGGTGGGTCCCGACGTCGACCTTATGGCAGGGAGCGCACCGGCCGCAGGCTTCCAGGTCTTTGGGATCGGCACAGTTGAGGAGCTTGGAAAATTCCTTTGCCAGTTGAGCCTTCCCGACTCCGCCCATGCCGCAAAACATCATGGCGTGGGGTACCTGACCCTTACGCACCAGTTGCTGCAAGAACCGCTGGACGCGCGGCTGGGGGGGCAGGTCGGCAAAGGACATGGATGAACCTCTCCACAAGCGTTTCGGCAAAAGGGAACGCCGCCCGGAGGCCCTCCCGCTACAGTCCCTCGGGGAAAAGGTCGCGGCGCAGGCACAGCTTCCGGCGGAACTCCTCACGGAGCCGTTCCGGGGAAACCGCGGCGTCCAAGGTCAGGTACCGGTGCGGTTCGGCTTCGGCAAGAGCCAGGTATCCCCGTCGCACTCTTTCGTGAAACGCCGGGTCCATCCGTTCCAGGCGATCCGCATGGGCGCCCCGGGTTTTTCTTCGCTCATAGGCCACCGCCACATCGCAGTCAAGCAATACCGTGCAATGAGGCCAAATTCCTCGGGCGATCCACTGGTGGAGAGATCTCAGACGTTCCACATCCAGGCCTCGTCCGTAGCCTTGGTACGCCAGGGTGGCGTCCGCAAAACGGTCGGACACCACCCACCGCCCGTCCTCGAGGGCCGGGACAATCACCTCCCGAACATGCTGGGCCCGGGCGGCGGCATAAAGGAGGCATTCCGCCCAGGGATCGATTTCCAAAACACCCGCTCCCAGGAGAATCTCCCGCAGTCGCTCTCCCAGCCCGGTCCCCCCCGGCTCGGAAGTGACAATGTGGTCGATCTCCGCCCGGGACAGCAGCCGACTCAGCTCTCCCGCCAGGGTGGTCTTCCCCGCGCCGTCGATCCCTTCAAAGGAAATGAACTTTGGGGGTGTCCTAGGAGGATTCATGAGGTGACTTCTGCCGATTGTCCGCCCAGAGACTCAACTGGGTGATCCCTTCCTCGGGGCCTGCCTTGCCCGGGGACGGCTTTCTTTCTGCAGGAAACGGGGCCCCCCGATAAAAGAACCGATCAAAAAGGGGCTGATAGCCGGTCCACAGTTGGCCGGGGTCCCCGGGGGCTTCGAGGATGCGGCCCAGGAAGTTCAACTTCGCATCCAGGTCGTCCGCCGCATGGAGCACGAAGGCCTCCCGGGTCATGGGCGGCTTTACGGCGCCAAATTCCGCTTCCCCGTGGTGGCTCAAAATAAGGTGCTTCAGTGCCCGCATCTCTTCGTGGTGAGGTGTCTTCAGAGTGCGGCTCTTTTTCTCGAGGATCTCCACGCCCAGGACCATGTGTCCCAGCAGCCGTCCCGCATCCGAATAATCGATGAAGAGATCGTAGACGAATTCGTCAATCTTTCCGATGTCGTGGAGGAATGCACCCACCAAGAGCTGATCCCGGTCCAGGACGGGGTAGAGCTCACACACCTCCGACACCAGCCGGGTGACCCCCAGGGTATGTTCCAACAATCCTCCCAGGTAGGCGTGGTGCATGGATTTGGCCGCCGGAGCGATCCGAAATCGTTTCATGAGGGATTGATCCGAAAGGAAGGCGGTGCTCAGTTGTCGCAGAGAACGGCGCTTCACCGTGCCCAGGATTTTTTGGAGCCCCTCGAACAAGACCCCGGGTTCCACGGGACACGCGGGCAAAAAGTCCGAGGCATCCACCTCGTCCGTCTCGAGGGGGCGGATCTCCCGGATGTTCAGTTGGAGCTCTTCCCGGTACTTCTCGCTGCGCCCTCGCAGGAAAACCGCAGTCTTCACCGGGACCGCATTGCAGACCTCTTCGGCGTTCTCCCACACCCGCCCGGTGATCTCCCCCGTCTTGTCCAGCAGCTTGAGGGTCAGGAAGAGGCTCCCGTTTCGGGCCGTGCGGAGCTGCTTTTCCGTGACGACCAGGCAGGTCGCAATGTCTTGATTCGGTTCCATTTCCGAAATTAGGACTTTGGTCACTTTTCCGCCTGCGCTTTGGAATCGGGTTCGTTCTTGTGTGCTCGAGAAGGAGCGAGTCGGCCCTTGGCGATCCCAACGGCGTTTTCTGTATAGTATAGCAGTCGGGAACGTGTCAAATGTCCCTTTGGGCCGCCCGCCGGGTTGTCAAACCCCGGGGAAGCCTCTAGAATCAAATGCGCGCCGCGGCATCCCGAAATCCCGGATCGAGGGACGAACCTCCCTGCAGGCTCGTGACGGGAGACGGCGAGAAGGCGGGGGATTTCCGGCCGAAGAAGACGGCCATGACCGGTGGAGAGCACCGGGTGTGCTCTCGTGGGGTGCGGCAGTCAGCCCCGGGGGCTCAGAATCGAGGAAAATGTGCCCGTTTCGGATTCTCCAAGGCCCGGCCCGGCCAAAATTCCCGATTTCTCCTTGTGGAACCGGGTCCTGTACCCGGGTTTCACCTCGGGCATCCGGGAAATCCCCGGGATGTTGGAAAGCATCCCTCAAAAAATCCGGGCTCTGGTCTACGGAGAGGCCTCCAGATCCGCCTGGATCGCCGTGGTGGGCGGCACGGGCACCGGCAAGTCCACCGTCTTCAACGCCCTGTGCGACCATCGGTTGAGCGCGACGGGATTCGATCGGCCCAAGACCCGGGGGGCCATTGCCTATGTCCACAAGGACAACCCCGTGGAACAGGGTTTTCCGTTCGCCCGGATCCGTCGTGAAAGGATTCAAGCCGAATCCCCGGACAACCTTCCCCCGGCCGGTTCTCCCGGGGAGCTTCTGGCCGTGGAACATGATCGGGCCGAATACTCCCACCTGGTCCTGGTGGACACTCCGGACCTGGACAGCCATGAGCTCAAAAATCGACGGATCGTCGACGAACTGGCCCTGGTCGCCGATGTGTTCGTTTTTGTGTCCAGCCAGGAGAAATACGCGGATCAGACTCCGTTCGAATTCCTTCACAAGATCCGGGAAACGGGAAAACCGGTTTTTGTTTTGCTCAACAAGGCGGAGTCCGTTTTTGGGGTGGAAGATGCCCGATCCGTCCTGGGAAAGGAAGCGTCCGCCGTCTCGAGGGACCGGCTGTGGCTGCTTCCTTATCTACCGTCCGAAACGGGTCGTTTCCTGTCTCAATCCCCGGGCTTTCGGGAGTTTGCTCGGGCCCTGTTTCGGGAGACCGATACCCGGAGAACGGATTCCCTTCTCAGCCGGTCGCGAAGCCTGCGACGGGCGGATCTCCGGAAAGATCTGGGCAGGTTGCTGGGCCTGCTCGAGGAGGAGAAACGGGCTGCGGAAGGCTGGAAAACCGCCCTCGAGGCCTTTTTCCGTTCCGAGTGCGAGGCCCTTTTGAGGCAGGAGGAAAAACGATTCACCGAACGTTCCCGAGAGGTCCTTCAACGGGAGATCCGCGCCCTTTACGACAAGTACGACCTGCTGGGAAAGCCCCGTCGATTCGTGGCCCGGGTTTTGGGGGCGCCCTTCCGCTATTTCCGCACCCCCGGGGAAGAGGTCCCCAAGTCCCGCGCGGAGCATCTTGCCAGGATCCGGGAGAGGTTTGACCTCGAGCCTGTCCTTTCCTCCATCGAGCATTTCAATCGCTGCGTGCTCGAAAACCTTTCACCGCCGGACCCAACCGCTCCCATCCACGGGGCCCTGCGCCGGGAGACCTTGCCTCTGACCCGCGCGGAAATCGAGGCCAAGGCCCGGACGGATCAAGAGAGACTCCTGGCGTGGCTCGAGGAAACCTTTCAACAGATGTCCCGGGGCCTTCCCAAGTCCAAGGAGTGGGGGATCTACAGCGCCTCGATCCTGTGGGGAGCCTTGATCCTGGCCCTCGAGACCGCCTTGGGAGGAGGGATCGGCCTCATGCAGGCCGTCCTGGATTCCGTGCTGGCCCCCTTTGTCACCAAGGGAACGGTGGAACTCTTCGCCTACCATGAAGTGGAAAACATTGCCCGTGAGCTGAATCAGCGATACCGGCAGGCGCTTTTTGCCTCGTTGGTGGAACAGAAGAACCGGTATCGATCCGTCCTGGACGGCCTGACGACGTCGGAAAAGACCCGGGCCGAGTTGAAAAGCCTTTTGAGCTCCCTGGACTGAAGAACGGGGGTGGGGGGTCGAAGCGTGTCGGCGGAAACGGAGGAAAGGGGAGATTGCCGCGACGGCGGGACGGGGGACCGCGTTCCGGACCTCCGGGTAAGACTCCGTGCCGTTCAGGCTTATCTTGGCCGAGGAACCGCTCTCAGCCTGGGGACCGAAGAAAGAGAGCGGCTGTTGCGGGAGTGCGGGAGACTCCTCGATGAGCTGGACCGCTGCGACGAAAGCATTCTCACCGTGGGTCTGCTGGGGGGCACCGGGGTGGGCAAATCCACCCTCATGAACGCCCTGGCGGGCGAGGAGATCTCGTCCGTAAGCCACCGGCGCCCTCATACGGACCAGGTCATCCTCTATCACCACCGGTCCGTACCCGTTCCCCCGATCGAGGGAAAAGAGGAAATCCGGTTCCGGGCCGTCCCCCACGAGGCGGGTTCCATGGAACAGGTCCTGCTGTGCGACCTGCCGGATTTCGACAGTCTCGTGGGAGATCACCGAAAGTCCGTCCTGCGCTTTCTCGAACACCTCGATGTGCTGATCTGGGTGGTTTCTCCGGAAAAATATGCGGACGCCAAGTTCTACGATCTCCTGGCGGAGGTCCCCAAGGCCCGGCAGAATTTCTATTTTGTGCTGAACAAGATCGACCTGTTTTTTGAGGAAAGCCCGGCCCCGGGGCGGGAAGCGGGCTATGAAGCCATGAACCGAGTGGCGGCGGGATTTCTGGAAAAGCTCAGGCAGGTGGGTTTTGATGATCCGATGTTGGCCGTGGTTTCGGCTCGAGAGCCCCGGGAAGGCCGGGTCCCCTTGTCCGCCAACCAGCTTTCGAGCCTGCGTCGGCAGATCTACCGGGAGCGGGATCGCAAGGAAATTCAGGTCATCAAGGCATCCAACGTGGCCGAGGGAGTCCGCAGGCTGTCGAGCCCCCTCGACCGGGAAGCCTTGAGCTTGAAATCCTGCCTAAGGGTCCTGGAAGAGATTGCGGGTTTCCTCGATCAGGAACGATCCGCATGGAGGGAACTGGGTGAGCGCCTGTTTTCACGCTGGTTGAACGAAGATCTTCGAAGCTGGATGGAAGTGACCTTTACCCGACCGGATGCCCTGGTGGGCGCCGGCCGTGGGTGGTGCGGCATCGTCCTCGAGTGGAAGCGGGCCGTGGGGCGCCTGGGGGGCACGGCGGCCTCGATTCCGGAACTCGAGGACCCCGAGCCTCTCCATCTCCTGGAACAGCGGTGGAATCACCTGGATGACCATATTCAGCATCGGTTGCTCCGGGCCGGGATCTCCCCCCAATGGCTGGCGGACACCGCAACGGACGTCGTGAATCCCGCACGCTGGGCCGATATCCGGCTCCGTCTGCAGGAACACCTGCGGAACCGGACCGAGGGCCCGCGGGACCCTGGCCTGAGAATGTTCAAAATCCTTCAATATGCCGGGTACCTGGCCCTCTTTCTGGCCTTCCTTTTCTCCCTGGCCGCGGAAGTCTTGCAGCGACAGCCGGGGACGCCGTTCCAGCCGCCTTCGTGGACGGATCTCTTGTGGGCGCTCCTGCTTCAGCTGTTCGGCCCCGGGGGCCTCTGCGCCTTACTCAGCTTCCTTCTCCTGCAGGGTGCCCTGGGATGGTGGTTTTACATGCGCTATAAGAAGTACTTGCGCCGGAGGGTGCAAAAGTTTATAGAGTCACTCAGCCGCGAACTGGCAGGGATCTGGGTCGACGAGCTGGATGCGCGAAGGGACCTGCTCAAAGAGTGCTCCCGAAGAGTCGAAGAAAGACTCGCTGAGATTACGTTCACTGTGCAGGAGAATCCGTAGATGGACATGCCGCTGAAACTGGTGCTCCTCATCGCCATCTTTCTGCTGCCTCTTGCGCCGACGTTCTGGGCCATTGTGGATATTCCCAAGCGTCGGTTTGCCACCTCCAAGAAGAAGCTCCTCTGGTTCGTGACGGTATCCACGCTGCCGTTTTTCGGCGCCGTCTTGTACCTGCTGATCGCTCGACGTCATACAACCCCGATGGAAATCTCCGTGGGGTGAAGGAGGGTTATCGGAGCCATGCTCGATTTTGTCCGCAAACATGCGACCTCATGGCTGGTCAAAGTCGCTCTCTTCCTGATCATCATCGTGTTCATCTTCTGGGGCGGATACACCTACCAGTCCCTGAAGGAAAACCAGATCGCCCAGGTGGGCGACCAGTTCATCAGCATCAAGGACTACAACGACACCTACAATCGCCTGGTGGAGAACTACCGACGGCAATTGGGTCCCGCCTTCAACGAAGAGATGATGAAGCGCTTCAACCTGAAACAACAGGCCCTGGACCAAATGATCAACCGGATCCTGATTCTCCGGGCTTCAAGAGAAATGGGAATCGCCGTAACGGAACGGGAAATCCAACAGAAGGTCCTCGAATATTCGGTATTCCAGGCCGACGGGAAGTTCGATCAAAAGCGCTACGTGGGCATCCTGCGCCAGAATCGGCTCACTCCCGAGATGTTCGAGCAGCAATTGGCCGATGAAATCGTGTGGCAGAAGGTGGAAGCCTTCATCAAGAGGCGAGCCCTGGTCACGGAAGAAGAGGTGCTGGCCGATTTCCGGTTCAACCAGACCCGCGTTCAACTGGCTTATGTCATCATCGATCCCCGGGATTACGAATCCCGGGTGACCGTGGACGACGCTTCCCTCCAGGCCTTCTACCAGGAACACAGGGAAGAGTACAAAGACCCCGAGAAACGGCAGGTCTCCTACGCCGTTCTGCCCCTGGACGATTTTCTTTCCGCCGTCAAGGTCTCCGAAGACGAGATGCG
>JARKQW010000237.1 GCA_029974695.1 Syntrophobacteraceae bacterium
CTTTCTCCCCTGCGGGAGGAACTGCATGGTGCTCGTGGGACATGGCGGGAGACTCCTGGGGAGCGGTCTTTTCCGCGGGAGCCTTATCCTGCGCACAAGTCCAGACCGGCAACAAAAAAAGAGTCAACAGCACGAGAATCAACCAACCACTTGGCTTCATGACACGATCCTCCTGAGATTCTCTTGAAATCCGACTTTGTCCTTTACCAAGCCGGTACATGGAAACGAATGGATGGTAATCACGGAAGAATCTCCGCACAATCGTGTCTGGTCGGGGAAAACGTCGAGTCGGGATCAGGGTCGTTCCGGCGGCACGGCCAGCTCGCGTGGATGGTCGTTCCGCTGCCCGTCACGGAGTCGATACTGAAAGTCCCGCCGGACAGTTGGCTCAATTCCCTCATGCTGGCCAGACCCAGTCCTCGCATTCGAGCGGACGAAAGCGTCCGGCTGAGATTGAAGCCCAAGCCGTTGTCCCGGATGAGCAAATGGATCCGGTCCTCTTCTTCCTTGAGGCCCAACTCCACGGTAGTGGCTGTGCTGTGGCGTACGATATTGTTCAAGGCCTCCTGCACGATCCTGAAGACCACGATCTTCAGGGACTGGGGGACCAGGTTCTCGTCGATCGGGAAGGTCTTTGCGATGGCGATGTCGGGATAGACCTTTGTAAACTCTCGGCACAGCCACCCGAGGGCAGCGGTGAGTCCCAAGTCGTCCAGGAGAGTGGGCCGCAGGCTCATGTACAATCCCCTCACCTCGGCAATGCCCGCCCGGATCGTCGGCAGCAACTTCTCCAAATGTTGAATGAGATCCCCTTTGCGGTCGTTCAGGGCCATGCGGATGGCCCCCTCGATCCCGAATTTGATGGCAGCCAGGGTTTGGCCGCTTTGATCGTGGATTTCCCGGGCCAGGCGCGTTCTCTCTTCCTCCTGGGCGGCAAGCAGCCGGGACGAGAGGAACTTCAGTTGCTGCTCGGAACGGAGAAGGGCGGCTTCAGCCTTCCTTCGCTGCTCGATTTCCATCCGCAGGGTGGCGTTGGCCCGCTCCAATTCCGCCGTGCGTTCGGCTACCCGGGCTTCGAGGTCCTGGTGAGCCCGTAACAATTCCTCCTCGGAACGCTTTTTCACCAGGGCAACGGCGGCCAATTCTCCGAAGGCCGAAGCCAGTTGCACATCTCGCTCGTTGAAGCCGCCGGGCTTGTCGGCCAGGCCGAGGAGACCCACCGTTTTTTCCCGGAGGATCAGGGGAGCAAAGAGAACGTTCTCGAGGGGCATGTGTCCCGGCGGCAGCAAAAGGGAATACTCGCTGCGGGAAAAGTCGTTGTCGTAGATGGCCTTACGACTCGCGCACGCTCGAAGGCGCAATCCTCGGATGGGCATGGGAAGGTCTTCGCTCGCGGTGCACTCTTTGCCGCCGGGATCCAGAAAAGCGACTTCCGCGCACATGGTCCGTTCGTTCACCAGAGAGACATAGCCGGAGCCCGCACCCAGAAGTTCCTTGCAGATCCGGAAAAGAGCCCGGGCCGTTTCCTCGAAGGTCCGGTATTCGAGGACGGCTTTGGACCCGGCCAGCAGAGCCATTATCTCCCTCTGAAGACGGGTCGTCTGGTGAAGGGCTTCCTCGAGTTCCTTCCGAGCTCTTCCCTCTTCGGAAACGTCAATGGCATAGACCAGGAAGACGGATTGGCCGACGGGAATCCACCACAGGTTCCAGAGTCGGTCGCAAAGGGGGAACTGACAGAGCTGGGTGGCCCGGTTTTCCTTGATGGCCTGGTCCGCCAGGCAGAAGCGACAGATGTACCCTTCCCCGGAGAGGGACTCACGAGACTCGGTCGCGCCAGGTTCCGGATCTTCGGCACGGTCTTCTTTCCCGGCGAAATGCCGCCAGCACGGCTCGCCCACCACGGCGCCCATTTCCCGGGCAGCCTGGTTGGCCGCCAGGACCACTCGTTTGCGGTCAATCAACATGACGGGATGGGGAAGAGAATCCAGGACAAATTCGTTGACCCCATAGACAGCCATGGATTCACTGAGAGACGGGGAAGAGCTCGAGGCGCTTGGGACGAGGAGATGGTTACCGGTGTCGATCGGTTCGCTTCCGGAAGCTTTTCGACGATCCACGTTTGGTTCACGATCCCTTCTTGGTTACCCGCATCTTAAAAGCGGCAGGGCTTGTTGCGTTACCTTGCCGGATCCCAGGCGAACCAATCCCAGAGGGACATCGTTGCTGAAAAGGGTGACCAGGATGAATTCCCTGCTGACCCGGGCGAAATGGATATTTTGCCTGGTTCCTTTATGAAAAAGGAGGGTGAAGTCGGACTCGCCGATGAGCTGAGCCATGCGTTCACTGGCCCCAAAATTGGCCGCCGACAGGGCTGCCAACGGCAGGAGGTCCTCCAGAGGGAGACTTCCCCTCTCGAGGATCAGGTTACCGGAAGAATCCACAATGAACGCATGGGTCACTCCTTTGTCCAAGAGCTCATTGTTGATGATTCTCTCCAACTGCTTCGCCGAATCTCGGGACAGGATCAAATCCATGGCGGCTCTTCGATATCCTCGATGCGGAATAAACGCAGGAACGCAGGATTGAAGCCTCGGAAATTCAGGAACGCGTTTCAAACATACTGCCGGATAAACCCGTGTATGTCAACAATTCCGACCGGAACTCGTAAGGCTGGCGGCGGCATTATAGCCAAACCCTTCCTCCCGTCAACCCGGGGTGCAGGATACAGGACGGCAGGTGGAAGGAAGAATGCCGGAAGAATCCGCGATCATTGGATCATCTGGCCCGAGTCTGATCGGAAGGGAAGCTGCGGCGGCATTGCAGCCAGACCCTTCGATCCATTCGGGTCTCCCCGCCTCGGTCAAAGCAGGGCGGAATAAAACCGGACCCAGTTGTTTCCCATAATCCCCTGAACGGCTTCCGACGGGTACCCGTCCCTTGTCATGCGCTCTGCGAGGCCCGACAGCCGAGAGATATCTTCCACCCCCTCCGTAGCGGAAAAGAACCCGCAAAAGTCCGATCCCAGGGCGACGAACTCCGGCCCGAAGGACTGAGTCACCCAGTCGATATGCCGAAATACGTCCTCTGCTTTCGCCACACCGTCCAGGGCCAGCATATCAGGGCTCACGGAGATCCCGATGATTCCCCGACGTTCCACCAGGACCCTGACCTGGTCCCGGTTGAGATTCCGCGGTATATTGCAGAAAAACCGGAAACCTGTGTGGGAGCTCAACACCGGTCCTTCGAAGAGGTCCATGAGGTCCCAAAAACAAGGATCGGACAGGTGAGCCACATCCACACCGCACCCGGCGTCCTTGAGCTTTCGAACCACCTCTTTCCCTTCCCGTCTCAGCCCCTCGGGGAAAAAGACCCCGTTGCCGTCTCCGATCCGATTGCTTCCCATATGAGTCAAACCCACCACCCGAATCCTCAAGGGATCAAGGGCGGTGAGATCCATGTCCACCAGTGCGTCGGCGTTTTCCAGGAGAAACAGGACGGCGGGTTCGTGCTCCGGGGATTCATAGACCGACTGGAGTTCCCGGGAGCTGCCAATGGGAACAACCCCGTCCAGGTGGTCCCGGGCGTATCGGACCAACTGCTGGAAACGACCTGCGGCGGATTCTTCTCCGTTGTATTGGTCCGCACAGTAGAGGGCCGAGACGATGATTCGGACGTTTCCTCGCTTCAAAAGATCCAGGGTGACGGTGCCCGAAGAGATCTCGGAAAATCTCCTGCCCGAGTGATGTTCCATCATCTCGAAGAGGACATCCACATGGCCGTCCACGATGGGAAAAGAGGGGGGAACAGAGTGCAGATCCATAAAGTTCTTTCGAGAACCGGGGCAAGGAACCAGGAACCTCACCCCGGCTCATCGGCTGTTACCTGACCCTTATCTCCGAACCGGAGATTCCGTCGGAGCATGTCAGTTGGGGACATGACATCCAGTGTGGAGCACCTTCTTTTCCACTTCCTTTACCTTCAACATCCCCATCACCTCCTTTCGGCGTATCATTCAGAGGACCCGTGCCGCAGGATTTCCATCTGCTCCAGCGTTCGGATCGCGTCGACACAGAGGACCATGAACCGGTCCCGACTGTGACTGCTGCCGTGGACGGGGTAGAGTCTCTCGCAGATTTCGGTCGGGGAATTGGTCCCATCGCACCAGGCGATCAGGTCCCTACCGAATCGATTGATTTCCTTGACATCCAGGCGGTCCTCCACCTTGCGGAACACAAGGAAAGTCTCCCGAGGTGCGTAGAAGCTCCCAACCTCCCCATTTTTCAGGTCCATAATAATGTCTGTCATGGGAAATGTGAACTCTTTCATCAGAACTCGCCGGTCGCGTTGGGGGCCTGGCAGGCGGATCCCATGGATATCCATGGAGAATTCTCCGGGGAGCGACTCGTATTTTCCCGCCTCCATGCTCGTCCGTTCATACTCGATCACATCGGGGAGGTGGGCAAAGCGAATCCTCTCCCGTTGCCCGAGCCTTTCCCGGCAGTAGTCGCCGAAGTACCGGAAACAATCCTCGGGGGACAAGCTCGGTTCGTTGCCCCCCCGGCGTTGCTGCACCCGGAGCATCCAGTGGAGGAAAAGGTGTGAAGCCGATTCCTCGAGTTCATGAACCAGCAGCAGGAAAGACCGGGGAAAGTAATTGACCATGAGGGGAAAGTAGGTTGCCAGGAGGTTCAAATCCCGCAGAGACCCTGCCGGGCAGGGGAGATTATAGAAACTGCTGAAAAGGAGCGGGTCCGAATCGATGAGGTCTTCGTCCCCTTCGAGCCGTCGTCCGCCGTCGAACTCGATGCCTAGGGAGAAATAAGTGTCCACCTCCCGGACCAGCAGGTGGGAATAATGCTCGTAGAGCTCGGTTCCGGGCAATATGGTGGCCATTTGAATCAAAGGGTTGGTATTCCCGACCCCGCCGCTCTTCAACGCCAGGACCAGGGTCGCATCGAGGTCTTCCACCTCTTCTCGGGGAAACCCGATGACGAAGCTCAGGGTCGGGACGATTCCCTCGTCGGTGGTCTCCCGTACCCGCTGGTACAGGATGCTTTCGTCGATGTCCTTGTGAATAAACGCCAGGGTTCTCTTGGACCCCGAATCGATCCCGTAACACATGGATTCGCACCCGGCGTTTCTCATGGTCCTCAGAAGGGTCGAGTCCACGCCGTCCAATCGCGAGATGCAGTACCAGGGAAGGCGGTTCAGACCTTCCTCCATCATGCGACGGCAGAACTCCTCGACGTAACTCCTGCGGGCAGTAAACTGATCGTAAGCAAGCAGAAAGCACTCGGCCCCGAATTCCCTGTGAAGGTGACGTATCTCCCCGATGATCCGCTCCACGGAAAAGGTGCGGGTCCTGCGCCTCCAGATGAGGGACTGGGAACAGTAGGCACATCGGTGAGGGCAGCCCCTGCCCACCTCGAGAATGGCAATGCTTCGCCGGATATTGCAGGCGTCGCGGTATTCGGACAGGGGCGGCACCAGGCGGTAATCGGCGATGGGGAGTTCATCGAGGGAAGTCAAAAGATCCCGGTCGGGATTTCTCACGACCTCTCCGGATTCTCGGCTTCGATAGGTGACGCCGGGGATGCCCTCTCCATCTCGGCCCTGGGAGTAAGAGTCCACCAGCTCGGGGAAAGTGATTTCCCCCTCGCCGCGGACGACGGCATCGAGGAAGGGAAAGGCCGTGAGGGTCCTCCGGTCCACGAAAGAGGCGTTGTGGCCGCCCAAAACGATCTTCATGGAGGGGTCGTGCCTCTTGAGGAGCCGGGCGATCTGGATGGCGGGAGGGTAGGTGGTGCACTGGACGGAAAACCCCACCAGGTCCGGGGCTTCCTCGAGGATCCTCCGTGCGCAGTGGTCATACACGGCCGGACCCAGAGAGACGAGTCCCTGCCGAATGGCCAGGGGAAAGTCCAGTATCAGGGTCTCGTGGGGACTCTCCTTGAGGACGGCGGCGAGATTCAGCAGCCCCAGGGGAGGAAGATTGTACATGGGTTCCAGGTAAAAGGGCGGAAAAACCAAGACGATCTTCATGGGAAATGGATGGTTCCGGGCCGATCACGCATCCGTCCCGTCCGAATCCCTTCCCATCAAGGCAGAGAGAGATTTCCTCCCTGCTTTGATGGGAGAGGTCGCAGGAGGGTGAGCAGCCTGTCTGCGGGCAAGCCCTACTCTCCAAAAACGCTGTCGACCAACCTTTGAAGCATCGGGGTCCCCTTGATTTCCGTTTCGAACAGGGGGGTAACGGCCCGTACCTGGTCGCCGAAGGTCTCCGCGATCCTCGCCAGGTGCTCTTCCTGCATCCGGATGCGGTTCAACACAAAGTCTGCGGCATCTCCTCCCACCTGGTCCTTCTGGATCACCCCGTTCACGACGACCCCTCCCACCGGTATTCCAAACTCATGAAACCAGTGAATGAACCGCGTGATGACGGCAATGGGCAGGCTTTCGGGGAGGGTTACGAAAAAGAAGGCCGTAAGGGCCTCGTCGGTAAGCAGGTCCTTGGCGTGGGCCATGCGATCCTTGAAGCCCAGCAGGTATTCCAGCAGAGGGTCCTTCTCTTCCTTTTTCTTGGAAAAGGACAGCATTTCCCTCAGAGACTTGGCCTCTTCCCTACTGCGCAGCATTTTCTCCACCCAAAGGGAGTACACCTTGGACATGCCCAGGAGCCTCCGGGCATTGGCCGTGGGGGCCGTGTCGAAGATGTAAAATTCATACTCGTCCCGAAACATCAGGTCCATCATGTTTTCAAACATGGCGGATTCTTCGAAGGCAGGATTCATGGTGGCGGATTCGATGAACTCGTCCGCCTTGGTGGTGATGTCTGCAAATTTCAAGAACCAGTTGATCTTCTCCCGGATTTCCCTCTTGGACCTTTCGATGGTATCCCGGGTGTCGATCTCGAAGGCATAGCAGTTGGATTCGTCACAGACGACCGTGGGCTTTCCGAATACGTTGGTCCCGAAGAGATTGGACAGGCTGTGAACCGGATTGGTCGAGGCAAGGAGCGTCTTTCGGCCTTGGCGAGCCGACCACAAGGCTGCGGCTCCCGCCATGACCGTCTTCCCCACACCGCCTTTTCCCCCAAAGAAGATGTACTTCATTCGAGGGTGGTCCTTCATGAACTGATTCATGCTGTTGGTGATCTGGATCACGGAAACCCCCTCTGCGCTCTTAGAAATCGCCGTACATGGATCGAGCCATCTTCTCAATCATCGCAAGCCCGGTCACATCCCGTTCCATTTCATGGACCGAGGCGAGAATCTGCCCCGAAAAATCCGTTTCGATGACCTTCAGGTAGTGCTCTTGCATAACGAAACGGTTCTTCAAGTACTCCGGGATGTTCTTTTCCTTCAGCTCCGAGGGCAAAACCCGATTGATGATGTATCCGCTGAGGGGAACATCAAACTTGGCGAACAGCTCGGCAGCCTTCTGGGTGTCCTTGATCACCATTTCTTCGGCTACCAGCACAAAAAAGAAAGCCGTCTTCTCTTTGTCGGTGAGGATGCTTGAGGACTTGTTGATCCGTTCCTTGATGTAGAGGAGCTCCTTCAGAATGGCGTCTTCTTCGGATTCCTTGTCTCGTCGAATCACCGCAGCCACGTGGTCGTATTCGCTCATTTGCTCGCGAAGCTTGGTGATCTTATCGATCCACTCGTCGTAGACGGAAGCCATGCTGAGGTAGTACAGGGCATGTCCCAGGGGAACCAGGTCGTAAATGTAGTAATCATAGCCCCCCTTGACCACGATATCCACCACTTCGTCGAAAATAGCGCTTTCTTCCATGGCGGGTTCCGCCGCAGCCGCCTGAATGTAGCTCTCGATCTCGTCGGGGATCTGTTCCATCCCATACATGTCGAGGATCTTGTGCCGAATCTCCTCCTGGTACTCTTTGACCCGCCGATCGGCATCGATTTCCTGGGCATAGAGGTTGGGCATGATTTCCACGGGTCCTTTGCCAAAGATATCCCGCTGGAAAATGTCGCTGAGGGAAGCTTGGGGATCTACGGAGAAGACCAATACGCGCTTTCCCGTTTTGGCAAGGTAATAGGCGGTCGCGGCGGAAAACGTCGTCTTCCCCAATCCCCCCTTGCCTCCGAACATAATGTACTTGCGATCCGGATACTGTTGGAAGATGTCTGCGAGTGAAATAGGAGACCCTCCTTTCTACCTGGCAGGTGTCGGCTATGGGCTCTGGACGGGAATCCGGGCCGGGGCGGGACGGCCCCCCCAAGGGGAAGCCCCCATCCTTGCCGACTCGGGATCAAGCCAGTGCGTCCGTGAGATCCTTTTCCCGGAGCATTCGGCGCTTCCACGTGGAAATCTGGGGGACCACGTAAGGAAGGAGCCTGAGGGAATAATAGGGGGGAAGAATGGGAACCCCCAGCATGTCCCCCATGGTGATCAGGATGAAAAGGTGTTCCATGCTGGCCCTGGTTTTCAACGCAAAACGGGCGGAATCGTGGGCGGCCACCCCGTACACGAATTCCTTGACCGCTTGAAAGAGACCGCCCTTTTTTCCCTTCTCGTCTTTGGACATGCCGTTTCCTCCTCTCCTACGGCGCCGCAGCTCGTCAAGCACCCCCCGATCCCGGGCGGATGCGATCCTCCACGGGAACCGACCGGGCTCCCGCATCTTCTCGATTCTTGTACCGCATTCGGCAAGCTGGTGTCCACCCTCCAGTTTCGATCTCAAGGCACCGGCCGGGCGGTTCAGGGGAATCCCCACCGCGAGCTCCGAGAGCGACGGGCAACGGGCCGCCTCGCATGGAGGCACGGACCCCCGAAACGGATCAAGGGGCATTCTCCCGAAAAGCCGAATCCCCGGTTCCTGCAATGACTCCGTCCCGCACCCGTTCCGGGGCGGCCCGCAGGCCCGGTCCATGAACGGGCCCGGGAAAGGGTTGGTCTAGGCGGACGCGGGCTGCATCCTGTTGGCCCGGTATCGTCCAAAAGCTTTGAAGGCTTCCACTGCCAGGATGATCGCCGCGATGACCAGGAAAAAGCCCACGATCCCCATGATGGTGTTCCCGATGAGGGCCTCCCCCTTCACGACGCCCCTGAAGACCTTGTCCAGGAGGGAATAGGAAGTGTACAGCAGGGCCCCCACCGTGGTGACGAACATGAAGATCATGGGATAGAAGGTCCAGGCGGAGCTCCTCCCCTCGGACATGAGCCATGCGGTGATGAGCATCAGGGCAAGGGATGCCATGAGTTGATTGGCTCCGCCGAAAAGCACCCAGAGATACTGCCACCATCCGGTCATGACCAACACCAGGCCCAGCAGGCTTGCCACGATGGTTCCGATATGAGGGTTCTTGAAAAGGGGGCTCACGTCCCCAAGGAGTTCGGAGGTGGCCACCCTCATGAAGCGAACGGCCAGCTGCATGATGGTGATGGCCAGAAAGATCATCATGACGCTGCCGTAAGACTTGCCGATCCCGGCCGAAATCCCCAGGGCCGAGAGAAACTTCGAGACGCCGGCAGCGAACACCCCGGCGGGCCCTTTGGCCACGGCCGCCCCGTATTCCGAAGCCGAGGCATAAATGGTTCCCGCGATGATGAGGGCGAATACCGCCAGCATCATTTCCACGAACATCACGCCCGCTCCCACGGGCCTTGCATCCATCTCGTTTTCGAGCTGCCGGGCCGTCCCCGAGCTGGACACGATGCTATGCCATCCCGAGATGGCTCCGCAGGCGATGGTCACGAACATAATGGGCCAAATGGGACCGATCTTGATGGTAAAGCTCGTATAAGCGGGGAGCGTAAAGTCCGGGTGGAGGATGAGCACGCCGATGACCCCCCCCAGCAACCCGAAAAAGACGATGTAGGAAGCCACGTAGTTGATGGGTAGGGCAAAACGCCAGATGGGGAGCACCGCGGCAAAGTAGCAGAAAACGAAGGCGGCGATGGCCCAAAGGGCACGGTTGTTGGACAAAGCCTCCCCCAGGATCTTGTCCGATGGGGCGACGGTTCCCATCCAGATTCCCACCATGGCGATGAGCACGGTGACGACGGTGGTCAGGATGATATCCTTCCTCCACCGGTAGATCATCTGTCCTGCCAGGATGCCTCCGATGGTGAGGAACAGCCATGCCATGGGAGAAGCTTTTAAGTTGACGGCGGTGCTGACCACCACGTTTCCGAAGGCGCTGGTGATGAGTAGCAGGTAGAAGTAGATGAAAGAGAGCAGGATGATTCTGGCCCTGGGCGAGATTAGCCGATAGCTGAGGCCCCCGAAGGACGCTCCTTCATTGCGCATGGCGACCATGGTACTGGCATAGTCGTGAACCCATCCGATGAGCAGCGTTCCCACCAGGATCCAGACCAAGGCGGGCAACCACCCCCACTGGATGGCGATGATGGGCCCCACTATG
>JARKQW010000240.1 GCA_029974695.1 Syntrophobacteraceae bacterium
TCCGGGTCGTGTAAGGAAAATGGTTGGATCGTTTGAAGACTCCCGGCGGATTCCCCCGGCGGGAACGGGTGCTCCCGGGGAATGCCCAATCGACATGAAAACGATCCTAGACAAAACTCTTGCCCCAAGTCAAGAGCAAATGGGCGGGGTTGGCGCCCCAAGGCGCCGCGGCATCTTTCTCTCGGGCCAAAGGGGATGGGGATGAGGGGCTTTAGGCCCGGTTCGTGCCGGGGCTTTCAGAAACGAGGACGCAACCCGAGGAGGGGAACCGGGTGAATATGGAACTGTTTTGGGTGGGCGTGGGTTTTGCCGCCCAGGGTCTTTTTTCGGCGCGGTTTCTGGTCCAGTGGATCTGCAGCGAACGAGCGGGGCGAAGCGTGGTGCCCCCGGCCTTCTGGGTCCTGAGCCTCGTGGGCGGTGCGCTCCTCACCGTCTACGCCATCTACCGAAAGGACCCCGTTTTCATCGTGGGGCAGGCGGGTGGATTGGTCGTCTATTCCCGGAACCTGTTCTTGATCTACCGGGAACGATCCCGACAGGCTGCGACCTCGAAGGAAGACATCGCTCCTTAGTCCTGCCCTTTACCCACATCTGCGATCAGGCGGGGATAGATCGCCGCCTCCGAGCGAGCCCGGAGGGTTTGCAATGAGCCGGGGGGGCGAGGCCGCAGGGCCGATACCCCCGGAACAGGTTTCAAGAGGAAGGCGGCCCATGGGGTCGCAGAACCGTCCCGTGACCGAGAGTGGGATTGCGCCCCACAGGCCTGCCAGGGGCGGCCGGTCGCCCCTACACCCTCTGCATGCACGGGAAAAGCCATACGGAGACCTGACCCCGGGGGCACTATGAGAGGCTCCCGGATTCCGACCCCGGCAGGCACGGCGGTTCCTGCGGACACCGGATTGGGCAGCCCTCTCCGGAACCTTATGGTTCCTTCCGATAGAGTTTCCTCACGGCATAGATCCGCTTGTCCTGGGATTCGAAGTAGATCCGCACCAGGATTTCTCCCAGGAGTCCGATGGCGAGGAACTGCACCCCGGCCAACATGAGGGCCGCAGCCAGGAGGCTCAACGGCCCATGTTCCTGAAACAGGTGAACCCCCGCAAAGAATTTCCGGTAGGCCAGAAAAAGCCCGATGATGCCGGACAGAGAGCAGCAGGCAAGGAAAATCTTTCCGAAAAAATGCAGGGGCCGGGTCATGTAGCGAAGCAGGAAACCCACCGTCACCAGGTCGAACATCACTCGAAAGGTACGGGAGATCCCGTAATGGGAGGACCCTCGATTCCGACCCAGGTCCCGGATGGGGATCTCCACCATGCGGGCGCCGTGCCAGGCGGAAAGGGCCGGGACGAACCGGTGCAGCTCTCCGTAGAGGTGCAGGTCTTGGAGGATCTCCCGCCGATAGGCCTTGAAGGTGGTGCCGAAGTCGTGGAGCTCGATTCCGGAAATGCGGGCCATGAGCCAATTGGCCACCCGGGAGGGCACCTTGCGGGTGAGGAGCGCATCCGACCGAGACGTTCTCCATCCGGACACCAGATCGTATCCCTCCTCGATCTTGGCCAGGAAGTTGGGGATTTCCCGGGGATCGTGCTGGAGGTCTCCGTCCATGGCCACAATGATCTCCCCCCGGGCATGGTCGAATCCGGCCATGAGGGCGGGGGTCTGGCCGTAGTTTCTGCGAAGTTGGACCACCACCACTCGAGGGTCTCTTTCGTGGAGCATCTTGAGGATTTCGAGGGTGTCGTCCGTGCTCCCGTCATCGATGAGAACCATCTCCCAGGGGTCTTCCCGGGGCTCCAACGTGTCCTTGATCAGCGAGTACAGTTCGGGGAGGGTCTCGGCCTCGTTGTGAAGGGGAACCACCACGGAGATCCGGGGGTTATCCGGCCGGATCCTGCCGGGAATCTTCCGGGACAGGCTTTCCAAGAAATCCTTTACGGTCAATCCTTCACCTCGCCGAAATGGGTCAGTTCCATACCGGCCTGCTCCAGGGCCTCCTTAAGACGGGAGGAGCAAAGCAGGTTCATCTCCACTTCCCGCTGGGTCGTCAGTCGAGTCCCCGTCCGGTGAAGCTCTTCATCCGCTACTCCGGGGTGGAACATCCACTCGTTCAGGCCCGGGGACAATCGTTTGACGGTGTGCAGCGCGGCATCCTCGTTCCACAGGCCGGTCAGGGAAACGCCGTGGAAGCGGTCGGGGAGACGAAGCCCGGTGGTGCCTACGTGCCCCATGAACCCGGGACGAAAAACTCGGGCGACGAGGCTTTTGACGTGTTGCTTCCAGAAGGCCTTTCTGTGGGAGGGAGCCACTCCCCGGAGAAGGGAGCCCGCATTCTCGACCTCGAAAGGGTTCCGGATCCAGCGCACCGAGTACTTGCGGGCCAGGTCCGTGACGGATCGAAGGACGGGCGGCAGGATATGCACATGCTTGTGGCTGTCCAGGTGAGTCGGTCGAATGCCTGCATCGACGATCCGGGACAACTGGGCATTCAGTTCCCTGAAAACCGAGGCCCGGGCGTCCGGGAAACGCAGGAGACGCTCGATGAGGGCGCCGGGACTGGGGGGAAGAAACCCTCGGGAATCCGCCAGTCCGGGAAGGCTGCCCGGCTCGGATACGGCCCTGAGACCCGTCAAGACCAGGTGCGCCCCGACGCCCAGCCCGGGAAGAGACCGAGCCAACCGGGCGGCGTCCTCGAAGGCGGAACCGCCCGCCATGAGGCTGGCACTGCGAACCGTGCCCCGGGTGAAGCATCGCTCCACGGCTCGGTTCACTCCGCGGGTAAACCCGAAGTCGTCGGCATTGACGATGAGTCGCCGTTTCCTCGAGTTGGGACCTGAACACGGGGGATTCTTCAACCAAGACCTCGGTGGCTGGGTGGTTGGCGGTTTGCCGCTCCCTGTCCGGTTCCGGGTCCTCCCTGGGCCGGCCGGTCCCGCGGCTGACGATGCATTGCTAACAAAACCACCGGGGGGTGTCAAGGGACGGGCGCGCCCGGCGGCCGATAAGCCTTTTCAATCCCTGCGAACTACTGTATCGTGCCACGATGTCTGTAGAAAGAACCACAATGCGGGAGGGATTGACATGAGAAGGACTCGCCGGGGTGTTAAGGGTCGTTGGATGATCCTGTTTCTGTTTTGCCTGGGGGTTTTCGCCGCCGAGGAAAGCCCGGCGTCGGAAAAGCCGGTCCTGACCCTGGACCAGGTCATTGGCATGGCCGTGGAGTACAGCCCTCAGATCCGGGAAGCGGAACAGGATGTGAAGGCGGCCGAGACCGATCTGGCCCAAGCCAAGGCGGGGCAATGGGCCCAGATGGACATCACGGCCTTCGGGGGACCGGTGCAGGATGCCCGGACACCCGTTGTGCTTGTGACTCCCTCCAAGGACGCCGAGGGATTTCTCCGAGGCCAGATCAAGAACCGGGATGAGACCAGCATTGGATTCTTCGGAAGGCTCGAACTGTCCATTGTTCAACCTCTTTATACCTTCGGCAAGATTTCCAACCGCCGGGACGCCGCAGCTCACGGCCTGGAGGCTCAAAAAGCCGCCATGGAAAAGAAACGGGGGGAAGTCATCCTGACGGCCAAGGAATACTACTTCAGCTATATCGTGGCCAGGCAGGGCATTGAGGCCGCCGACGACGCGGACACCTTCATCCAGGACGCTCGCAGGCGAATCAAGCGGTTGATCGAGCTCAAGGCCAAGAACGCGGATGAGAGCGATCTATACAAGTTGGAAGCCTTCGAAGCGGAAATCCAACAGTTCAAGGTCAAGGCCCAAACGGGAGCCCAGATGGCCTACCTGGCCCTCAAGAAACACATCGGATACCCCGAGGACAAGGATTTTGAGCTGGATAGGAAAACCCTTCCCAAGGACACGAGGGCCCTGGGATCCCAGGAGGAGTACACTCGGAAAGCCTTGAGCCAGAGGCCCGAATTCGAACAAATCCGGCGGGGGATCGAAGCTCGCCGGGCTTTGGTGGAAGCCGCCAAGGCCGATCTTTATCCTTCCGTCTTCGCCGCGGCCGTCGGCTCCTTTGCCGGGGCGCCCGGCCGGGAACGGATGGCCGATTCCTACATCGAGGACGAATTCAATCACGCCTACATGGGAGCGATTCTGGGAGCCAATTGGCACTTCGACCTAGGGATCGGACAGGCTCGAGTCCGCAAGGCCCGGGCGGAACACCAGAAGATGCTCCACACCCAAGAATACGCCGAGCAGAACATCCCCCTGGAGGTTGCCAAGTATTACCAGGACGTCATCGAGTCCCAGGCTTCTTTCCAGGCCTACGAAAAGGCCGCCGTTGCCGCCCGCAAGTGGATCGTTTCGGCCTTCTCCAACTTCGACATGGGGGTAGGACCCGCCAAGGACATCTTCGACGCCATCGACCGTTACGGGAAGAACCAGGGCGAATACCTCCTTTCCCTTTACAACTACCACGTGTCCCTGGCCAAGCTCAGCTACGCCGTCGGGGAGTATCGATCCCAGCGATACTAGATCCGGACCCGAAATCCATGAGGAATCGGATCCGGCAAAGGACTGACGCTTCCCCATGAGTTTTCTCGCCCGCCTTCTTCAAGCCTGGACGGCCTGGGTGCTGCCCAGGCCGCGGTTCGTCCTGGGTGCGGCCCTGGTTGCGGCCTTGGCCTCCCTAATCTTGGCGTCCCAGAGGCTCGAGATCCAGACCGATCAGCTGGAGCTGATCTCCCCCGATCACCCGCTCATCGCCCTCGCCGATCGACTCGAACCGTTCAACTTCGGAGAAAAAACCGTCCTGGTGCTGGTGTTGGAGGCGCCCAAGCCCGAGGACGCCGTTGCTTTCGTGCAGGAACTGGTCCCCAAGATCCAAAGGGACAGGACTCACTTCGAGGACGTACTCTACCGGGTGGACCCCGAAACCATGAAGCAGTGGGCCCTCCTGTACTCGGAACCCCTGGATCTCATCCATTTGCGGGACAAGCTGGACGATTCGGCCGGCCTCATCGAGGGGATCACCCGGCAACCGGACCTCCTGATCTTTCTAAGGCTGGTCAACCAGGAAATGGCCTCCCGCATGGTCGGGGAGTTGTTTACCGGCTTCCTGGACGGTCCGGAACTTGCCGACGATCGGCACGAAGAAAAAGGACCCTTGGACCTGAGGTTCCTGATCCAAACCCTGAGCGGGCTTTCGGGTTATTTGTCGGGGACCCCCCACTTTACGTCCCCGTGGGACTCTTTCTTCACTCCTTCCTCCTGGAACCTGGATCTCGAAGGCTACTTCTGGGAAGCCGGAAAAAAGTATCTCCTCCTCTTCGTGGTTCCCGAGAAGGAAAAGGAGGGGTTCAGCAGAGCACAGAGGTCCCTGGACCGATTGAGGTCCCTCATCCGGGAAACCCGGGAGAACTTTCCAGAGGTGCGGGCCGGGGTGACGGGGCAGGCAGCCCTGAACAACGACCAGATGACCACGGTCCTCGGGGACATGACCCGGGCCACCTGGCTTTCGCTCCTGGGCGTCCTGACTATCTTGCTCCTCACCTTTCGAAGTCTGCGCCGATCGGCCTTCGAAGTCTTTTCCCTGGGGGTAGGAATCTGCTGGACCCTGGGGTTCGCCACCCTGGTCATCGGCCACCTGAACATCCTGTCCGTGGTCTTTGCCCCTTTGCTGTGCGGTTTGGGAGTGGATTACGGGATCCACTGGTTCGCCCGGTACGAGGAGGAAGAGCGTCACGTGGGGCTGGATCGGAAGGCCGTGATTCGAAGGGTTGCGGACCGTTCCGGCCCCGGGATTCTGCTGGCGGGCCTCAGCGCTGCGTGTTCCTTCCTTCCCCTGGTCCTCACGGGCTTCCGAGGGCTCATGGAACTGGGAATCATTACGGGGGCGGGAATCCTGCTGATTCTCCTGGCGGATTTTACCCTGTTGCCTGCCTTGACCGTTCTTTTTGTGGAAAAGCGGTGGGATTTTGCTCCGTCGGAATTTCTTTCCAGGAACGGGGATCTCCTAACCTTTGGCCGCCCCACCGCCGTCCTGATCCTCGTCTGCGCCGGGGTTCTCTGCCTTCTCGGTTTGGCAGGCGCATCCCGGGTCCGGTTTGACCTGAATCCTCTAAAACTCCAGGCTCCCCGGGCGGAAGCCGTGGTCTGGGAAAAGAAGCTGATCCGGGATTCCCGACGTTCCCCCTTATACGGTGCGGTATTTGCCGAATCCCTGGAGGAGGTTCGTACCAAGTCCTCTTCGTTGGAGGCCTTGCCGGTGGTTTCCGAGGTCGAGAGCATCCTGACCCTTCTTCCCCAAAACCAAGGAACCAAGATCCCCCTGCTGCGCTCGATGCTGGCCAAGGTCCCCAACATGAAGCAGACGCCCATCGAGACCGCTCCCGCGGACCTGGCGGAGCTCGCGGCAATCCTGGAAAGAATCTGCTTCAAGATGCAGGACGACCAGGCACAGCAATGGGGGGCATCCCGTCCCCTCGTGGAACAGATGAGCCGGGTGAGGGAGCTTTCGGGCCCGATCCTGGAGAGGCTGCGGGCTTCCTCCCGGGAAACCCGGGATCGGGTTCAGGCATACCGGGAGCGTTTTCAGGAGGACCTGCTCAAGACCTGGGATTTTTTCAGAAACGCCGCATCGGCTCCTCCCATGACCATGGACGACCTGCCTCCCGTGCTCAAGGGCTGGTTCTATCACGACGGGGTGTTTCTGCTTCGCGCCTATCCCAAGGAATCCGTCTGGGAAGAAGACGCCCTCAGCACCTTTGTCCGGCAATTGCAGGCGGTGGAACCGCAGGTGGTGGGAGACCCCGTTTCCCTGCACGTGTTTGCATCCGCTTTTCGCAAGGCATGCCTCCTGGCCTCCATCTACGCGGTGATTGCCGTTTTGATCCTGCTGGTCCTGACCTTCCGTCGCCTTTCCCTGGCCTTGACGGCCATGGTTCCCCTGGTGGCGGGAACCCTCTGGACAGTAGCCGTCATGGGCCTGGCAGGAGTGGACTTCAACCTGGCAAACAGCATCTTCATGCCCCTGGTGGTGGGAGCGGGGGTGGAATATGCGGTGGTGATTCTGCACCGATGGCAGGAGGGAAACATCGAGGCGGGGCATTTGCCCGTGAGCACGGCCAAGGGGGTGATCGGTGCCGCATTGACCACCACCGTGGGTTTTGGTACTCTCATGATCTCGAACCACCAAGGGATTTTCAGCCTTGGTTTCGTTGCCTGGGCCGGCAGTATCTTCGTCCTCCTTGCTGCTCTGCTTCTATTGCCTGCCTTGTTGATCGCCGTGTACCCCGCATCGCCTGAAGGGAGAAAGGAGCGAGTGGAAACCCCATGATTCCCAAGCATTTCCACCAGTTCATGGTTTGGAAGAAACGGATCGTCCGGGAAGGTCTTCGAGGTCGCAGGGCTCTTGCCCGGGGCCGTCTTTCTTCGAGGGGGACTCTTTTGAACCGGATTGCCTTCCTTTGGATCCTCGCAGCCTTGAGCATGATTCCCGCGGTGACCGAGGCCGCCCCCGCTCCCCAGGCAGCCACCTCCCAGGTGAAAGCGGTCATGGACGATGCCATGAACATCCAGACGCGACCCGACCTCGAGGGAGAGGCCCACCGCCGGGAGCGCGCTCGACTCATCCGCAAGTTGATCGCGGACAATTTCCTGGCCGGAGACATGGCCCGGGAGTCCCTCAAAGGCCATTGGGACCGGATCTCCACAAAACAGCGGACGGAATTCCAACGGCTCTTCACGGTCCTCTTCCAGGATTCCTACACACGCCTGGTGCTCAACTTCCTCAAGAAAGAGACCGTCGAATACCGGGGGGAATCCACTGTCGAGAAGGACACCGTGGTTCGCACGGTGATCATGAGGGCCAACGAACACATTCCCGTCGATTACCACATGGTCCGGAAGAGCGGCCGATGGTTCATTCGGGACGTGGATATCGACGGAGTGAGCATTGTCCAGAACTACAGGAACAAGTTCCGGCAAGTCATCGAGAAGACTTCCGTGGACGGGCTCCTTCAAAACATGAAACTACAGAGCCAGGCCACAGAGCAGTAGAAGCGGGAGGGAGTTCTTCCGTCCAACGTCCGGGGAGGAACCGGGACGGATTGCAGACGCTTTTCGCCCAAAGGGCGCGTCCTCCGGGAATTGCCGATACCTTGTTAAAGGGTCCTGTAAGGGTTGACGCTCATGACGGGTACGGGCGAATTTTTGACCACCTGGTCGGCGACGCTGCCGAAGAGCACCTTGTCCAGCCCTTTCCTGCCGTGGGTACCCATGATGACGAGATCGATCCCCTCGGAAGCGACGTACTCCAGGATTTTTTCCACGGGATCTCCGCACTGAATGGCCTTCAGTATCCGGGGATACTCTTTGAAGTGGGTTTGATGGAATTCATCCAGTTGTTCCCGGGAGCGTCGGAGAATGTCTTCCTGGACATCCGCCAGGCCCGGATGGGGACCAAAAAGGCCCGCGTGGTCGTCAAAGTCGATGGCCACGTGGAGAAGATGGATCTCCGCTCCGAATTTCTCCGCAACGGACATGACGTTGGGGACAATCTTGGGGGAGACATCCGACAGATCCACCGGAAATAGGATTTTGCGTATTTCTTTCATAAGCCCCTCCTTTCCGAAGGTTTCCCTTCGAGTCCGTATCGGCAATCCCCGGTGAGGATCTTTGAGCGCCGCCGTTTTGTCTCGCAATGGGAAAAATCGATGGTTTCATCTTGATGGTAAGAAGAGAATTCCCGTTGGTCAACCGAGGGGTTACGGGGGCCGGGAGGATCTTTCGGGACAATCTCGACGGGCCGGTTCGTGGGGCTAAACCCCGGAAATCCCTTCACGACGAGGGGGTCATTTTTCCGTCCGAGGATATGCGAAAGGTCTTTCCTCTCCACACCACCCTGTTCCCGCAAAAGACCATACACCAAACGGCCAAGCCGAGAAGGTCCCTCAAGGGCAGCAGGAAAAGATACCGCTTCAGAATCCGGTCCTTCATGAAGTGGACTCCCACATACCATCCCAAGGCCATCTGCGCCCCCACGGCGAGGAACAGCAGCAGAAGGGCGGATGGCGCCCCTGCCCACAAGAGGGCGTTCAGTAGGGCCAGGGCGGTCCCGTGGATGAGGGCGCTTCCCAGGTAACCGCCCTTGCGACCGGCCTTGATGGCACGACCCCATCGAATCTGGTGCCTGAGCATATCCGAAAAGGAAACCGGGGGCAGCATGGTCTCCACGATGCACGGGGAAAGCTCCACCCCGTAACCTTTCCGGGCAACGAGATGCCCCAGCATGTAGTCGTCGGCGAGATAATCGGCAACGGCTTTCAACCCCCCGATGGACTCGAGAGCCTCCCGGGTGACGGCAATGGTGGCTCCGAAGGCGAATCGAATCCCCTGGATGAGCCAGGCCACAAGGACTCCGGGGGCAAATTCCCCGGTGATTCCCACCGCTTCAAGTCCGGACGCCCAATTGGGCGCGGTCCTTCCGCGATACAGGCAGGTGACCAGCCCCGTTCGCCCATCGTTCAGGCAGGGCACCACGCGCCTCAGGTAGTCTCTCTCCACCCGGATATCGCTATCCACCAGCACAAGCCGATCGTACTTGGTTTTCCGGTAGATGTTCCAAAGGTTGTTTACCTTGGGATTTCGTCCGATCCGCTCGGTACCGACCACCAGTTCCAAGTCCACCTGAGGAAAATCTTCTCCCAGTTTCCGAACCAAAGGAACGGATGGATCCTCGGGGTCCGTGACCCCGAAGACGATCTGGTATCGGGGGTAATCCTGCAGGCAGAAGGAGGCATAGTTCTCGTAAGCCTCGACGTCGGACCCGTGGAGGGGAATCAGGATGCTTGCCGGAGGGAGTTCCGATGCATCGGGTCCTCCACGCCGGAAGAACTTCCGAGCCGCAAAGAAAGCAACCCCAAAGTAGCCCAGGGAACAGACCACCAGGAGAGCGAAACCGTAGCGGAAAATATCCTGGATCATGGCAGGCACATGAGGGCGACCCCGGCGCAAACCAGACAGGTTCCCAGCCATCGCAGGCCGTCAATGTGTTCCTTGAGGATGAAACGGGCTCCCAAAATGGTCACCACGTACACAACGGAAGTGGCCGGGACGATGAAGCTCATGTCTTCCCAGGACAGAACAGCCAGGAACGCGGCAAAACTGACGGCCAGCAGGCAAAGCCCCAACAGAAAGTTTCGGTTGGTGGCCACTTTCCCTGCGGTGAGCCACAGGCGGCGGGGTTTCGTTAAGGGGATCTCGCCGATCTGTTTCATCCCCTTGGTGATGAAAACATCCCCGGCCGCATTGGACAGAACGATGATCCCGATCATCAGCATCGTCATCATTGGGAGCGGTTCCTATTCCGGTTCTTCCGTAAAGAGGGTTCAAGACATGCCGAGCCCGGAACGCGGCAGTGTCTCCTCCGATTCCCGTTGCTTTGCTTGGGCCGCCGACCGGGACACGAGGATCACCCCGGCCACGATCAATCCCGTCCCGGCCCAGCGCGACAAGGAAACGGGTTCTTGGAGAAAATAGTGGGCAAACGCCACATTCACCACGTATCCGATGGAAGTGGCCGGGAGTACGAGGCTCAGGTCCTCCCAGGAAAGGGAGAGACTGAAGAGGGCAAAGAAAAGACCCAGGCAGAGCGTCCCGATCCATATGAGGGGGTTTCCCAGGACATCGAGAATCAGCATGGGAGAGATGGATTCCTGGAGCTTCCCGAGGGAGGCGATGCCTTTCATGCCCTTGCTGAGAAGAGTGTTTCCCGCTGCCTGGGCCAAGACGGCCAGGGCTATTGTGATGGCGGTTTTCATGCGGTCACTTCCAGGTCCTTGTAGGTGGCGGCCAGGATGTCCAAACTGCGGATTCGTTCCTTTACCCTCGGACTCAGGAGAATGTCCAGTTCCGTTTGTCCCTGCAACCGGTCCGGGGTCGGCCGATCCCCCGCATCGAGCAGAGCCGGATGCACGTAGATTTCATGGGCTCCGGGTGGGAGCCGGTCCAGGAGGCCCAGGACATAGGATTCCTCCATGCGGCCGCTCCCCAAATGCCCGTATACCCTCGTGCAGAATGCAAAACCCTTTTCCGCGAGCTTCTGCTTCATGCGGCGCGTCAAGATCCGGAACACGGTCCATTGGGCCCGGGCACCGGGGGAAGCCTTCCCATAATGGCGCTCAAAGGCGGCCAGGTCGTCGGCGGGGACCCTCATGGCCCC
>JARKQW010000241.1 GCA_029974695.1 Syntrophobacteraceae bacterium
GCCCCTTCCGTGAACTTCATGATGTTGCCCTTGTGCACCAGGGTGACCGAAGGCAGCTTCTTCTCGACGGCATACCGAAGGGCCCTTCGAACCAACCGCTCCGTCCCGCGGCGGCTCATGGGCTTGAGGCCGATGGCGGACTCGGGAGTAATCCGAATTCCAAATTGTTCCCGGACGAAGGAGATGATCTTTTCCGCCTCCCGGGACCGGGCCGGCCACTCGATTCCCGCGTACACGTCCTCGGTGTTTTCCCGAAACACCACCATGGAGACCTTCTCCGGGTGCCGTACGGGAGCGGGAACCCCCGGAAAGTACCGCACGGGACGAACACAGGCATACAGGTCAAGGATCTGCCGAAGGGCCACGTTGATGCTGCGGAACCCTTCCCCCACGGGAGTGGTCATGGGTCCCTTGATCGCCACCACGCATTGCCGAAGGGCTTCGACGGTCCGGGCGGGCAGGTACTCCCCGGTGGTCCGAAAGGTTTTCTCCCCCGCGGGCAATTCCACCCAGTGGATCTTTCTTTGGCCCCGGTAAGCCTTTTCCACCGCCGCTTCCAACACCATTTTGGCGGCAGATCCGATGTCCGGTCCCACCCCGTCCCCTTCCAGGTATCCCAGGAAAGGATTGGAAGGCACCTCAAGCTCGCCCCGGTCCCCAACCCGGATCCAGGCCCCCGTCTTGCTCTGGCTCTCCATTCTTCTCATCCTTCAGTACGGTTGAAATTCCAGAAAACACCACTCCCCCTGCTTACCCCGGGCGCAGGATCGAAACCCCAAGGATTCGTAAACGTCCCGCACGTCTCGTTCCTGTTCGAGCAAAATCCCGCTCAGAAGCAGCCTTCCCCCTTCCCGGGTTCGATCCGCCAACCCGGGGGCCAGGGCCATGAGGGGATACGCCTGGATATTAGCCACCACCACGTCGAAACGCTCCGAGATCTCCCCGACCGACCCCACTCGGACTTCGATCCGCAGATCGAGGCGGTTCAGGGAGACGTTTTCACGGGCAACCTCGACGGCCTCGGGATCCACGTCGACTCCCACCACGGGGCCGAACCCCAGCAAAGCTGCTCCAATGGCCAGGATCCCCGAACCTGTGCCCACGTCCAGGAGGGATCCCGGCGACGGGGTCTTCGCATCGCAGGCGAGGACTTCCAGCCGTTCGAGGCAAAGCCTCGTGGTCTCGTGATGGCCGGTTCCGAAGGCACGACCGGGGTCCATGCGGATGACCAGGTCCCGGGGATCCGCATCGAAGGACTCCCACGTGGGACAGATCACAAAGCGGCTTCCGACCCTCAAGGGCTTGAAATGTTCCTTCCATCGGTCCGCCCACCCTTCGTCCATGACAAGAGAGGTGCGGTAGAACACGTCCAAGGGCGCGGAAGACCGGTGTCGGACCTCCTCGATGACCGCCGCAAGGTCCCGCTCCCATCTCCCCTCGGCCTCCTCCCCCGGCAGGTACAGGCAAAAACCCGCCGGGAGCATTTCCACCCCGACTCCAAGGACCTCCGCCGCCCCGGCGGCCAATTCCTCCGCCCACGGATCCGGGCAGGAAACCTCCACGCGAACCCACCGGCCTTCGGTTCCGGAAACCATGCACACTCACTTTCCCGGCATCCGGCAAGGACCTCCCATGGGAATGTCGGAGAGAGTCCGCCGGATGAAACTCGTCTGACGCCCTATTCACAAACAGGGGATCCGTTCTCCCCCGCCTCCCCCCACCCCGGGAGGGAAGACCGCCCCCCCGGCAAACGACGGTCGGCTGTTGGGCGCGGGGAGAGCTCACATCTCCCGAACAACCCCAAATCGCCGTCCTGCAGGCGCAAACCCATCTGTGCCGACTCGAGGCCTTTTATCACGAGGACGCGAAGGACGAAAGCCCCCGGAAGGTCTCCGTGTTCCGGGCGGTCGGCCTCTTTTCAAGGGCCCGGGCGAAACTCCGAGCGCAATCCTCGGTGGGATTCCCACGGGCTTTCGCCGGGAATCGTCCTGCTGCTTACAGGGTCCGCCCTCCCCTCGACCAGGCCTTTCGATAGATTCCCTCCTCGGGGAGAAACCCCCGGAGACTTTCCACCGACGACGGGAGAGACTCCTTGCGGCCGATCACCAGGAATCCCCCGTCCCCCAGGCTCGAGAGGACCCTCGGCAGGGCTCGGGCCGCCCTCGATTCCCCGTAGTAGGTGAGGAGGCTGTTTCGAAGAAATACCAGGTGAAAACCTCCCCGGGGAGGCGGGTCTTCCATGAGATCGTGCACCATCCACAGGATGTTTTCGTGGAGGGAGGAAGCAACGATCGCCACCCTACCCTTCCCCAGCTCCGAGAAGAATCTTTCTCGGAAAAGGGCGGGGACCTCCCTCAGGGTGCTCTTGGGGTAGATCCCCATGGCCGCCGCGGCCAGGTTCTCGGGGTTTCGATCCGTAGCCCGGATCGTGAGGTCCGGGAGGTGCGGCCGGTTTTCCCGCAGGTGTTCCCACAACATCTTCAGGGTGTACACCTCTTCCCCGCGGCCGCACCCCGCCGACCACACCGACACCTCTCGAAGCCCCGAAGCGAGGATCTCCGGAATGACCCGGGACTCGAGGGCGTCCCACACCCGGAGATCCCGAAAAAACCGGCTGATGGTGACCCCCATGAGGAGCAGGGCTTCCCGGCGGCTGGACGGGACTTCGTGGAGGAGGCGCAGGTAGTCTTCCACCCGCCGACAGCCCAACCGGGCCAAGTGTTCGGAGAGGCGCTTCTTCACACCCTTTCGCACCCTCCGATACCCTTCCCACGACAACCCCAACCGCCGGAGAATTTCCCGGAACTGATCGTCGGTCATAGCCTGGAGGCCGGTTTTGGGAAGATCGAATTCATTTGGTCTCCACTCATGCCCGGTGTTGATGGGCCACACATTTCATTTCAATGAGGGCTCCCCGGGGCAGGCCCTTGACTTCCACCACGGCTCGGGCGGGTTTGTGGCCTTCCAAGTGTTCCGAATAAATCCCGTTGAACTCGGCAAACCGGCCCAAGTCCGTGAGGAAAACGTCCACACTCACCACGTCTTTCCAAGAACACCCGGCGGCGGCGAGGACCTGCCCGAGGTTTTTCAGCACCTGCCGGGCCTGCTCCCCAAAATCTCCGGCCACGAGTTCTCCCGTCTCGGGGACCAGCGGGATCTGGCCGCTCAAAAATACCCACTCCCCCACGCTCACTGCCTGGGAATAGGGACCGATGGCCGCGGGGGCCCGGTTTGTCTCAATGCTCCGACAGCTCATGTTCACCTCCTGGGATGACCTGGTTACGGTTGATCGCTTTGGGCGGAAAGAAGCCTCGAATTCCTTGACTCCCGGCCTGCCCGAAGGAGAAACGGTTCTTTGGCGACTCGTCGTGTTTGCGACTCGGATTTGCTCTTGACTTGGGGCAAGAGTTTTGTCTAGGATCGTTTTCATGTCGATTGGGCATTCCCCGGGAGCACCCGTTCCCGCCGGGGGAATCCGCCGGGAGTCTTCAAACGATCCAACCATTTTCCTTACACGACCCGGA
>JARKQW010000471.1 GCA_029974695.1 Syntrophobacteraceae bacterium
CGGGACTGTCACGGCATTGGCAAAGGGGCGTCACGAGGCTCCCACACCCGGGACCCAAGGCTAAGGAGGAGTAACAAGTGTAATAGATTCATGCCCGTTGCCGCCACGGCCGCATCCTCAAATCATCAGCCCGATCGCAAAACACAGAGCGATTTCCACCGCAAACACGGTGATATAAAAGGCATACTTCCTTGCGGGAAAATCCTCGATTATGCGGTTGGCTTCTTCCATGACCTGCAAAGCTTCCATGTTCTGCACCCTGCCTTTGGAGTCACGGTTTTTGTTTTATGCCGCAAGACTTCCCTTCGTGGGGTATTATTATAGTGACCGGGGTCCGGCAGATCAACCAAAAACATGGAACGATCCGCGGTCGGGTGTTCGTGACCCATACGGCGACTCGGCCTAGACCTTCCCAGGGTGCAGACAAACCGGCACGGACGAGCGAATCCGGCCGCAGGGCAGGGGAATATTCTTGAATCACGGGAAATCCACCAGTAGGAGCGCAAAGAGTCCTCAGGGTGAGAAGAACACCGGGGGCGGAAAGAGAGCCGGACTCTTCGAGACTTTCGACGTTCGGACCCAGGCAGAGCCCTCATCCCTCGGTCCTGTCCCCGCCGACGTCCTGGATCTCATGGAAAGGCTCCGGGCAAAGGGCCATGGGGTGTGGGTCGTGGGGGGGGCCGTGCGGGACCTTCTCACGGGAGTCGCTCCCCGAGACTGGGACGTCGCCACCGACGCCGAAACCCGGGAGATCCTCGATCTGTTTCCCAAGGTGATCCCCCTGGGCCTTCGCTATGGGACTCTGCAGGTGCATACGTCCCAAAGGCAGGTGGAGATGACCTCCCTGGCAACCGCGGCGGATGGAAACATCTTCAAGGACCTGGCCCGCCGGGATTTCACCATCAACGCCATGGCCCTGGTTTTCCCCACGGGGGAACTCTTGGATCCGCATAAAGGAAAGGCCGACCTGGGAAAGAAAATCCTGCGGGCGGTGGGAAATCCCACGGCCCGGCTGATGGAAGACCCGCTGCGCATGCTCAGAGCGGCACGCTTCGTGAGCACCCTCGGATTGCGCCCCGCACCTTCCATCTTTGCGGCCTGCAGGGACCAGGTCTATGGGTTGGACAGGACGGCCCGGGAAAGGATTCGGGAGGAGTTCTTTCGGATCCTCGTGGGGACCCGGGTCGTCCAAGCCTTCGAATTTCTGAGACGCACGGGAATCCTGGAGAAACTGCTTCCGGAATTCCGGCTGGACGGGTCGTTCCGGGGGGGAAAGAGGCTCTTTCTTCGCAACTACCGGCATGCCGTGGGGACCGTGTCCTTATGCCCCCTCGATGGCCGGGTTCGCCTGGCGGCCTTCTTTCATTGCCTGGGGAATCCCTGCCCCGCGGTGAACGGCGACGGCTTGGGGGAATGGATCGAGGAGCGCGACGTCACCCTGTCCGCCGCCTCCCGGGTCATGACCCGCTGGAAGACGGCCCACAAGGACATGCGGGAGGTCTTGCGCCTTCTTGAACATTGGATTCCCCCGGGCGGCGAGGATTTGAGCCCCCCCGCCCTGCGCAGGCTGGTGCTGGGCGTGGGAGAGGAACTGCTCGAAGACCTTGTGCATTTTGGATATGCGGATCGGAGAGACGCGGGGAATGAGCGATGCATCCGCGCTTTCGATCAGCTGGTTTTGCGCATCAAGGAGCAGATGGACGGGGGTTGGATTGTGGGAAGATCCCAGTTGGATCTCTCGGGCGAGGACATCATGGAAACGCTGGGAATCGGTCCCGGGCCCCGGGTCGGCGAGTTTCTCAAACGGCTGCACGACTTCGTGATCGAGGATCCTCGGGCGAATCACCGGGAAATCCTGCTGGAGAAGCTGCGGCAAATCTCCCCGAAGACCGGACCTCCCGCCGAGGGTTGTCCAGGGTGAGGAGGCGAGCCGGCCCGACGCCCTACGGTGTATTTCAGAGCCGAATGGGACTCTCACCCCGGGTTCTGCGGTCTTCCCGCAGAGGCTGGGATGGGCGCCCCAAGGCCTGAAAATCGGGCAGGGGGAAGATCTCCCGGGAGGTCCCGCAGGGTACGGTTTTTGTGCGGATTTGGGAGCGGCGGCGGTGGTGAAGAACTGGCAAAAGGCACTGGAAGCTGATATTATGCCTTGAGCGTACAAGGCAAATGGGTTCCATGTGCATCCGGAATTGTGTGCGGCGAAAGCGCCGGGCCGATCCCTCTTCCCGAGGGGGAAAGTCCGTGGGCCGGGCGGCTTTCAACCGCCCCGGTCCCCTTTGCCCCGGAGAAGAGACCCTTGCTCCATAGGATCTGGGAAACTGCGACATTGCACGGCAGCCGGTGAGAACGGCTCGATTGGTCGGGCGGATATCATTCAGGAGGGCGAG
>JARKQW010000285.1 GCA_029974695.1 Syntrophobacteraceae bacterium
GCAGGACGTCCGTGACCGAGTCGTCCAGCCCGCCCGTGGCATGCACCACGGGCACGGTTCCGTACCGCAGACTATACATCTGGTTGAGACCGCAGGGTTCGTAGCGGGACGGCATGAGAAAGATATCGGCGCCGGCCTCGATTCGATGGGCCAGCCGTTCGTCAAATCGAAAAATGGTCCGAACCTGCCCCGGGAGCTCATCCGCGCATCTTCGCAGGCGATCTTCCAGCTCCGGGTCTCCGGCACCCAGGACCACGAGGGAAACGGGCAGAGCCGAAAATTCGTCCAGAACCGCCGCGAGAAGGTCGAAGCCTTTCTGAGGGGTGAGCCTGCCGATCATGGCCAGCAGCGGTCTTTCTCGGCTCTCTTGCCCGAATCCCAGGTCCGAAAGAAGGTCCTTCTTGCACTCGCCCTTCCCACCCAAGTCCCGGGCGGAATACCGTTGGGGAATCAGCGGGTCCGTTGCCGGGTCCCATTGGGAATAGTCGATCCCGTTGAGGATTCCCAGGAGCCGATCCTTTCTGTCCCGGAGCACTCCGTCCAGACCGTGGCCGAACTCGGGCTGCTGGATTTCCCGGCTGTAGCGCGGACTGACGGTGGTGATGGCGTCGCCATAGACCAGGCCCGCCTTCAGAAGGTTGCATTGGCCCCAGTATTCCATCCCCTGGATGGTGAAAACTTCGGAGGGAAGACGGGTGAGGGCGAATTGCCGGGCGGGGAAGAGTCCCTGGTAGGCCAGGTTATGGATGGTGAAGACCACGGAGGACCCGCTGAAGTTGGGGTCATATCTCCAGTGAACATGCTGATAAGGAGCCACCAGCGCGCTTTGCCAGTCGTGAAGATGAAACACGTCGGGAAACCAGTTCAACTGAAGGCAGAGGGCGTGGGCCGCGCGGCAAAAGGTAATGAACCGCTCGGGGTTGTCCTCGTAGTCTCCCCGGGTCGGAGTCCCGTATAAGTAGGTCCGATCGAAAAATTCGTCTTTTTCCAAAAAGTAGACGGGAACTCCCGAAGGGGTCACCGCCTGCCGGAAATGAACATGGTAGGTCTGGGTTCCCACCCGGATGGGAATGTTTTCGGCAAGGGACGTCACGGAAGCGGCATCGCGGCAGCTTCGGTAGAAGGGCATGAAGATGCGCACGTCGCACCCGAGCCCCTTCAAGGGCCCGGGAAGCGAGGCGGCGACATCGGCAAGACCCCCGGTCTTCGCATAAGGGGACACTTCGGGGGAACAAAAAAGGACACGCAGCTCAGCCATGATTCCGCTCTTGATAAGGAGTCAATCGCCAACAGGTCACCCGGTATGACCATTACTATGAATCCCGGTCCCAGAAAAGCACTTTGTGTTCCTATATCTTGGCAAGGCCCTGCGAATTCTTTAGAATTAGCGCGAATCCGACCCCGTCGCTCCCGACTCGATCACATGAAAGCCATCTTGGGAGGTTGATTTGCACGAAACCAGAAGAAGACTCACCCGACAGATTCACATAGGAGAAGTCCCCATCGGCGGAAGCGCTCCCGTTGCCGTGCAGTCCATGACGAATACCGACACCCGTGATTACGAAAAAACGGTCAGGCAGGTCCGTCTTCTGGAGGAACTGGGGTGTGAGATTGTGCGGGTGGCGGTGCCCGATGAGACGGCAGTCCAACAGCTTTCCCGCATCAAGAAGGCCATCGGCATCCCTTTGATTGCGGACATTCACTTTGATCACCGCCTGGCCCTGGGAGCACTGAAGGCGGGAGTGGATGGGCTGAGGCTCAATCCGGGCAACATCGGGGGGCCTTCCCGGGTTCGAAAGGTCGTGGAGGCCGCCAAGGAGCGGCAGGTGCCCATTCGCATCGGGGTGAACAGCGGGTCCCTGGAAAAGGACCTCCTGGCCCGCCACGGCCGTCCGACTCCCGAAGCCATGGTGGAAAGCGCACTGCGCCACGTGGCCCTCCTGGAGCAACTGGATTTTGATCTCATCAAGATCTCCCTGAAATCCTCGGATGTGCCGGACACCATCGCATCCTACCGCCTCTTGTCCCAAAAGACGGATTACCCTCTGCACCTGGGGGTGACCGAGGCGGGAACCCTGGTGGGTGGCACCGTGAAATCGGCCCTGGGCATAGGACTTCTCCTGTACGAGGGGATCGGGGACACTCTTCGCGTCTCGATCACCGGCCCACCCGAGGAGGAAATCCCCATCGCCTACAGCATTCTTCGGACGCTCCACCTGAGAGAGCGGGGAATCGAACTGGTCAGTTGCCCTACCTGCGGTCGAACGGAAATCGAGCTGATCCCCCTGGTCAAAGAAGCGGAAAGGATCCTGGGGAAAGTGAAGAGCCCTCTCAAGGTCGCCATCATGGGTTGTGTGGTCAATGGTCCCGGGGAGGCCCGGGAAGCGGATGTGGGAATCGCGGGGGGAAAGGGGAAGGGGATTCTGTTCAAAAAGGGGGAGCGGGTGGAGAAGGTCGACGAATCCGATCTGTTGCCGCGCCTGTTGAAAGAAATCGAGATCATGACCGGGGAATCGCTTACGGCCGGGTAAAAGACAATCGCCGGTTCCCGCCCCCCAAGGCCCGCCTCTCCAGTGGAGGGACGTGTCGGAATGCCGAGGCGGGCGTCCCGGGCGCGGGATCCGCCGCGCGGGAAAGGCCGATCCTTCCCCGTTTACTACGCCAGGGTGAGTAAAGGCAGTGAGGTTTTTCGAAATCATCGATACGGTCCTGGGCTACTATCCCGAAGCAAATACCGCCTTGCTCGAGAAGGCCTATGTATTTGCCGCCAGGTTCCACTCGGGGAGACCCCGGTTTCGAGAAGAACCCTACCTCTTTCACCCTCTGGCCGTCGCCGGGATCCTGACCCGGATGAAGCTGGACGAGGAAAGCATCGCCGCGGGCCTCATTCACCACGTTCTGGAGGCAAACCCGTCCGTCCGGGAAGAGGTCGAGGAGGAGTTCGGACCCAACGTCCTGCGCATCGTCCAGGGCGTGACCAAGCTCAGCGGGCTCAATTTCAGCAGCCGCAAGGAAAAGCAGACCGAGTACTTGCGGAACATGATCCTTGCCCTGTCCCAGGATGTTCGCGTGCTGCTGGTCCGTTTGGCCGACCGGCTTCACGACATGAGGACCCTGCCCTGTGAAGGCTCGGACGGTCAAAAGCTCCTGGCCCGGGAAACCATGGATATCTATGCTCCCCTGGCCGGCCGCCTGGGGATCGAATGGATCAAGCAGGAACTGGAAAACCTCGCCTTTCGATGTCTGGACCCCGAGGCCTACGAGGAAATCACCCGGGGACTGGCCAATACGGAAGAGGATCGGCGCCGGTACACCGAGGAAATGATTTTGGTACTGACGGCCAATCTCAAAGAGTACGGGGTCCAGGGGACCGTCAGCGGTCGTCCCAAACACCTCTACAGCATCTACCAAAAGATGATGCGTCAAAACCTGGACCTCCAGCGGGTATACGACCTGATCGCCTTTCGCATCATTGTGGACTCGATCAAGGCCTGTTACGAAGCCCTGGGGATGATCCACGACCTGTGGGAGCCCGTCCCGGGGCGTTTCAAAGACTACATTTCCAAGCCCAAATCCAACATGTATCAATCCCTCCATACCACGGTGATCGGGCCCTACGGAGAAAGAATGGAGGTTCAGATTCGCACCGAAGAAATGAACCGCACCGCCAACGAAGGAATTGCCGCCCACTGGATCTATAAAGAGGGAAAGCCCCTGGGGAAGATCGATCATCAGGAAACCCAACGTTACTCCTGGCTCCGCGAGCTCCTGGAATGGAACCAGCCGTGGAAGGACCCGAAAGCGGTTTTCGAGGAAGGGCGCCTGGACTTCTATCCCGACGAAGTCTATGTCTTCACTCCCCAGGGAGACGTCAAAGTGCTCCCCCGGGGCTCCACCCCCGTGGACTTCGCCTATGAAGTTCACTCGGAGGTAGGACATCGCTGTGTGGGAGCGCGGGTGAACGGCAAGCTCGTCCCTTTGCGCCAGGAACTGCAGAATGGGGATACCATCGAGATCCTCACCTCACCCAACCACCGGCCCAGCAAGGATTGGTTGAAGTTCGTCAAGACGTCCAAGGCTTTGACTCGTATTCGGCATTGGATCAAAGCCGAAGAACGGGAACGTTCCCTGAGCATGGGTAGAGAAGTCTGCGAACGGGAATTCCGCAAAAAGGGACTCAACTTCGGCAACTACCTCAACTCCCCCGAACTGCTGGAGGCCGCCAGGAGCCTTTCCTTCAAAAGTGTGGACGACCTTCTCGCCAACATCGGGTACCGGAAGATCTCCCCCACTCAGGTCATCGGCAGGCTCCCTTCCCTTGCCCCGGCCGAACCGGTGGAAAAGGAGCCGGAGGCCCTTGCTTCGGAACGGCGAAAGACCGCCGCCCCCAGCGGCGGCATCAAGGTGCGAGGGGCCGACGACGTCCTGGTGCGCATGGCCCGATGCTGCAACCCCGTACCCGGGGAGCGCATTGTCGGCTACATCACCCGGGGTCGAGGCATCACCGTCCATCATGCCCTATGTCGCAACCTCTCCCGTGGAGACTCCGACCGTAGAATCGAGGTCGAATGGGACTCGGGAAAAGGGAAGGTCTTCCCCGTGGACGTCAAGGTGGTTTGCGCCAAGGAAAAGGGCATGCTGGCAGGCTTGAGCGGGGTGCTGGGGCAGCTGGACGCCAACATCCTGGATGTGCATCTCGATTCCTCGGCCAGTGATGCCACCATGTGCCTGTTTAAGATCGAGGTCAAAGACAACAAGCACCTCCAGAGGGTCCTCCTGGCACTGAAGGCCGAGCGAGGCGTGTATCAGGTACAAAGAAGTACTCTGTGAACCCCCATCCACGCGGGGAGAAATGGATGAGGGTCCCAAAGGGAGGACAATCACCGAGATCGGGAGCCTACAGGTAAGTGTAGACGATCGTCTTCTCGGCACAGCGCATCAACTCCCGCAATTCTTCCTGGAATTTCTTGCGCTTCGCGTTGTTCTGCCAGTTTTTCCAGTCTTCTATGCTGTTCCATGTGCTGATAACGAGGAACTTGTTGGGGTTGTCCAAAGCCCGAAGGGTCTCCCCGGAGATGTAGCCCTTGGCCAGGGTTGCCTCGGCCCGCAACTTGGTGAGGGTTTGATGAAGTTTCAACTCGTTACCCGGCTCGATTTCCCTTTCTACCAATACTCGTATCGCCATGGGACGCCTCCTTGGTTGTGGGTGATGGGAAGAGTTGAAGAAATCCTTACCCAAATCCCAATAGGGCGACTCAACCATTCGGATGTGAAAACCATGAGCGTGGTCGGGGAAGCTTAGGATCCGCTTCTGGACGCGCATGCATATGCCGTACGAAAAACCGCCCCATCGAGACGTTGCGCCGTTCTTAGGTTCACTTATAGCACTCATCCCGCAAGTAGTCAATAACATTGGCTTTATTTGATATTAACAAACAAGAGAGGGAATAGGGGCAAAATTCCTTGCAGCACAAGGCTTTCAGCGCTGAAAGTTGTTGATTTTTCCAAAATGGTGGCCTTACAATATTCGCAATTTTGAGGGCAACCCCCCACTGGGAGCCGGAAGACCGACTTGTTCGGTATTCATAGCATTCAAAACTTCATATCGTGCTTCTTCCGTGCGACAGCCATGCATGTTTCCGAATACCACGGGAGATTTTCCTTGTATTATCCACGCTTTACCGTGTTCCGTTTCCAGAGCCGGTTTGGACGAATTCGGGAGGGGGTGAAATGCGCGTCGGACTGCAGGTTGAGAATCCAGGATGGCTGCTTTCGCCCCGCCCGTGAGGGGCCACGAGGAAAGGGGACCGTCTTCCGGAGAGAAGATGTCCGACCCCGTTTTCCGTTAGCGAGTTGAGGGGCCGTTTTAGCCTGCCGGAAATGGGAGGAGCGAGGTTGTTCTTACGTCAACTCATGGAAGAGAGGAGGAAGGAGTATGACAAAGGCGGAATTGGTCTCAAAGATCGCGGGGGACGGCAAGATCGCCAAGGTGCAAGCGGAAAAGGCCGTAGACGGGTTCATTAGTGCAGTGAGTGCCGCCCTCGCCAAGGGGGAAAAAGTGACTTTGGTGGGCTTCGGCACCTTCAGCGTGGGGAAACGATCCCAAAGAGAAGGGCGCAATCCCAGGACAGGGGAGAAGATCACCATTCCCTCTTCCAAGGTGGTTAAGTTTAAGCCGGGCAAGAGCCTGAGTGATAAGGTGAAATAGGCATCCCGACAAATCCCGGCTCCTGGTTTGTGAACGCCCGAGAGACGCTGGATCGTTGTCGGCCGGACTTCATGACGGGTTATTCCCATCTGCGGGACAACCCGTTGTTAAGCGGCAAAAGGTAAGCACGAACAACGGCAAATAATTGGAATATTCCGGAATGGCTCGAAAAGGAGGTCCGAGCACGCGATACGGTGTGCGTCTATTGCGGCAATGAGTTTACCTCGGTGAAAGTAGTGAGAAAGTCTGCGGCTGGCTGGGAGCACATCATCAACGATGCCGGCATCATTACTCGGGAAAATATCGCCCTATGCTGCTGGGGCTGCAATGCGAGTAAAGGCCGGAAACCTCTATCTGTCTGGCTGCAAACCCAGCATTGCATAGACCGTGGCATTACGCCGGAAACGGTGGCTCCGGTGGTAAAACAGGCCATCGAACGTAGCTTGTAGTACAGCGCTTAACAAGGTCATGCACTCGGTCACGCAACCACGCCGGGCAAATATGGATGCATTTCTTGAAGTTCCTTGGCGGCGTGGTTGCGTGCCGGTGATGACCAGCGTTATGTGGATACAATGGGCTTAACCGAACTCCGAAGGATCCGGCAATCAACGCTGCGGATTGAGTCGCAGGGACCACCCTCATTGCTGCGCCCTGCCGACATCGCCGGATTCCCCGAACCGGCCTCCCCTCGATGGACACGGCCCATTTAGCCATCCCGAGCGCTGTCGGACAGTTCCTCCCACCCGGCTTGCCTCTTTCCTTTTTCAGGCGATTCGAATGATTGACCCGTGGTCCCGGGGGGATTCCGCCCTTCTGGGGGCTGCCCTCTGCGGACTCTCCCGGGGAAATCCCGACCCGGGATCGAGGCGGTGGGTTTTTGACCACGGGCCGTGAAAAAGCCTTGTGATGGGTGGGGTGCGTACCTATATAGGCATAAGGGCAGGGAACGGGGATCTCACTTGGGGACTTCGCTAGATCTCCGGGACGGCAAGAAAACCGTTGGGAAGCCGCGTGAGGGCATTGGAACAAGAGCGGGCTCCGAGATGCGGGGCTCCGGCAAGAGAACAGGAAGAATCGCCGGGGGTGGAGGAAACTGTGGCAAAGAACCTGACCTATAAGATTTTGGAATCCCACTTGGTGGAAGGGCGCATCGCCCCGGGGGAGGAAATCGGCATCAAGATCGACCATGTCCTGGTTCAAGATGCGACGGGAACCATGGTGATGCTGGAATTTGAGGCCCTGGGTCTGCGGAGAATCCGAGCCGAGCTGGGGGTCCAATACGTGGATCACAACATTCTGCAGTCGGATTTCAAGAATGCGGACGATCATCGATATCTCCGAACCTGTTCCGCCCGGTACGGACTTCACTTCAGCCCCGCGGGAAACGGGATTTCCCATCAGGTGCACATGGAACGATTCGGCATTCCGGGGAAGACCATCCTGGGCTCCGACAGTCACACTCCGGGGGCCGCCGGGCTGTCCATGCTGGGAATCGGCGCGGGCGGTCTGGACGTGGCCATGGCCTTGGCCGGTTATCCTTACTATTTGCCTTGCCCCCTGGTGCTGGGGGTCCGGTTGACCGGCCGTTTGCCCGACTGGGTCAGTGCCAAGGACGTCATCCTCGAGATGCTTCGCCGGTACGGGGTGAAACAATGCGTGGGGAAGGTGGTCGAATACTACGGGCCGGGAGTGCAAAGCCTGTCGGCCACGGACCGGGAAACCATCGGAAACATGGGCACTGAACTGGGCGCGACAAGCACCTTGTTTCCCTCCGACGACAATACTCGAACCTACATGGAAGCCCAGGGTCGCGGGAGCTCGTGGCGGGAATTGTATCCCGACGAAGGGGCTCATTACGACGAACACGCAGAGATCGACCTGTCCCGGGTGGAACCCCTCATCGCCTGCCCGTCTTCTCCGGGGAATGTGGTACCCGTCCGCGAAGTGGCGGGAATCCCGGTACACCAGGTCATTGTGGGCAGCAGCGTCAATTCGTCTTTTCGGGACCTGATGGTCGTGGCCAAAATCCTGGAAGGGAAACACTGCCGCCCTTCCGTCTCCTTCAACGTGAATCCCGGCAGTCGACAGGTCCTCGAAAACGTCGCCGAACACGGTGGGCTTGTCTCGCTGCTGCAGGCGGGGGCCCGGATCCACGAGTCGGGCTGCCTGGGCTGCATCGGTATGGGCCAGGCTCCCGGTACGGGAGAGGTGAGCCTGCGGACCATGCCCCGAAATTTCCCCGGGCGCTCGGGCACCAAAGACGACCAAGTCTACCTGTGCTCTCCTGAAACGGCTGCCGCGGCGGGACTCAAAGGGGTTATCACGGATCCTCGCGACCTGGCAAAGGAGATGCCCTATCCCAGGATTCAGGACCCCCGGCGGTATGTCATCGATGAGAAGTCCATTGTGGTCCCGTCCGAAGACCTGGCCCAAACGGAAGTGGTGCGAGGGCCCAACATCAAACCCCTGCCTTCGATGGATCCGCTCCCGGAAAACCTGGAACTCGAGGTTGCCCTCAAGGTCGGGGACAACATTTCTACGGATACCATCATGCCTGCGGGAAGCAAGGTCCTCCCCCTGCGATCCAATATCGGTGCCATCAGCGAGTTCGTTTTTTCCCAGGTCGATCCGGATTTTGCCGCAAGATGTGCACGGAAAGGCGCCGTGCTTGTGGTGGGAGGCGAAAACTACGGGCAGGGGTCCAGTCGCGAGCACGCCGCCCTGGCGCCTCGCTACCTGGGGGTTCGAGCCAAGATCGCCAAGAGCTTTGCCCGTATCCACAAGGCCAATCTGTGCAACTTCGGAATTTTGCCCCTGACCTTTCATGACCCCGAGGACTACGAGGCTTTCCGACAGGATTCCCGCGTCTCTTTTTCCAACATTCGTGAACGGGTGGCCCGGGGAGACCGGGAAATTCCGATCCTGGTGGACGGGAAGACCGTCCTCACCCTTTTGGACGTGTCGGAACGTCAGAGAAAACAGATCCTGGCGGGAGGAGCGTTGAACCTTGTGAAGGATGGGCTCCCCACCTGAGAAAGAGCCGAGGCCTCGGGAGTGCCGAAGGGTTCCCCCGGCCTTGTCCGAGCTCACGCATGAACCCGAAGACTTCCGGGGATGGGAGTGGAGGATATCATGGAGCAGACCGTTCGAGTGAAAAACATCGGCCTCAGAGGCGTCACCGTTGCGGACACCAAGATCAGTTATATCGACGGGGAACAGGGGATCCTCATCTATCGAGGATTCAGGATCGAAGAACTGGCTCAAATGTCCACGTTCCTGGAGACGGCCTACCTCCTCCTGGAAGGGACCCTGCCCGACAAAGAACAGCTTCGCACGTTCAACGATCGGGTCGTCCGGGAAAGGCGGCTTCCCGACTTCCTCCTGCAGACGCTCAAGGGCTGGCCCAAGAACGCCCATCCCATGGACGTGCTCCAGGCTTCGGTGCCCCTCCTGGGGATGGCGGATCCGGACCTGTCCCTCAACACCCGGGAAGCCAACGTTCGCATGGCTGTGCGACTCATCGCCCGTCTGCCCGCGGTGGTTGCGGCCTGGCACCGTATCCGAAACGGTCTGGATCCCCTGCCTCCCGACGACGGGCTCTCCCATGCCGCCAACTTTTTGTGGCAACTGCTGGGGAAAAAGCCCGACGAGGAGGATGCCCGGGACCTGGACGTGTGCCTCATCCTTCATGCAGACCACACCTTCAATGCCTCCACCTTTGCCTGCCGGGAGGTGGTCTCCACCCGGGCCCACCTGTATGCGGGAGTCGCTGCGGGAATCGGGGCCCTTTCCGGAGCCCTCCACGGGGGGGCCAATGCCCGGGTGATGGACATGCTGTTCGATGTCCTGTCCAAGACCCAATCCCCGGAGGAGGTCCGCAACTGGGTTCGCCAAAAGGTTCGGAGCGGCGAGCGGATCATGGGCATGGGCCATGCCGTCTACAAGACCGTGGACCCGAGATCGAAAATCCTGAAGGCCATGTCCCGCAAAATGGGAGAGAAGCTCGGCCGGTCCCGGCTGTACGACACCCTGATCCTCATCGAGGACGAAGCCCTGAAGGAGCTCGAGAAGAAAGGAAAAACCAACATCAAGACCAACGTGGATTATTTCAGCGGGTCCGTGTATTCCATGATGGGAATTCCCGTGGACCTTATGACCCCGGTTTTCGCCATCTCCCGGGTTTCGGGGTGGTGTTCGCACATCATCGAGGAGAAGTTTGCCGAGGCCCAGGATAAGCCCGCACTCTACCGGCCCGAAGCCGAATATGTCGGGGACTATTGCGGCTCCATCGGCTGCGAATACCGGCCGGTTGAAGCCCGATCGTGAACGGGAAGGAACGGGAGAACGCAGGATGAAGACCCGTCCGGAGAAGGACGCTCTGGGTACGGTCCTGGTGCCCGTGGACGCTTACTACGGTGCCCAGACTCAAAGGGCCGTAGAGAACTTTCCCGTAAGCGGCCTCCGGTTCTCCAGATCGTTCCTCGAGGCCCTGGGACTCGTCAAGAAATGTGCCGCTATGGTCAACGAGACCCTGGGACTCCTGGATCCCGCCCTCGCTCCCGCCATCGTGCGGGCCGCCCGGGAAGTGGCGGACGGAAAGCTGGACGACCAGTTTGTGCTTGACGTCTTTCAAACGGGCTCGGGGACCTCCACCAACATGAACGCCAACGAGGTGATCGCGGGGCGGGCCAACGAGATCCTCACGGGGCGACGGGGCGGGAAATCCCCCGTGCACCCCAATGATCATGTGAACTTGGGGCAGTCCAGCAACGACGTCATCCCTTCGGTGCTCCACATAGCGGCCCTGGGAGCCATCCGGCGCAATCTCCTGCCCGCCCTGGAATCCCTTCGAGATTCCCTCCGCCAAAAGTCCGAAGAGTTTAGAGACGTCTTGAAGATCGGGCGAACCCACCTTCAGGATGCCGTGCCGGTCCCTCTGGGCCGGGAGTTCGGCGGGTACGCTCGGCAAATCGACCTGGCCATCGAGCGGATCAAGAGGACCGGGGAATCCCTGGCCGAGCTGGCCCTGGGAGGCACCGCCGTGGGGACCGGTCTCAACACTCACCCGGAATTTGCCGCCCGAGTCATCGAAATCCTCTCCCGGGAAACCGGGATCGAGTTCCGGGAAGCGGCGGACCACTTCGAAGCCCAGGCCGCCCAGGATGCCGCCGTCGAGGCCGGCGGAGCCCTCCGGGGCCTGGCCGTTGCCCTCATCAAGATTGCAAACGATCTTCGGTGGTTGGCTTCAGGACCTCGATGCGGTCTTGGGGAAATTGCCCTCCCGGCCCTTCAGCCGGGATCCTCCATCATGCCCGGGAAGGTGAACCCGGTGATTCCCGAGGTGGTGATCCAGGTGGCGGCCCACGTTATGGGCAATGACCTGGCGATTTCCTATGGAGGCCAAGGCGGGTATTTTGAGTTGAACACGATGCTGCCCCTTATAGCCCATCACCTCCTTCAGTCCATCGAGCTTCTTTCTTCCGTGACGGACCTCTTTCGCACCAAGTGTATCCGGGGCATCGTCGCCCGGCGGGAAGAATGCTCTCGAAAGATCGAACAAAGCCTGGCGTTGGCCACCTACCTCGTGCCTCGCCTGGGATACGATCAGTCCTGCGCCGTTTCCCAGGAAGCGTTTCGTACGGGGAAGACCATCCGGGAAGTGGTATTGGAAGGGAGGATTCTCTCCCCGGAAGAGGTCGAGGAACTCTTCCGGGACATCCGCGCCCGCTGACGGTGGAAAAACGGAACGACCTCGGATCGTCTCGGTGGGGGAGTGAACTCCGGGACCCTCTGCATGGGGGAAGAGGCCGGTTTTGGGATTGCCTTCCAGATCGTAAGGAGGAGACTTCCCCCTTTG
>JARKQW010000297.1 GCA_029974695.1 Syntrophobacteraceae bacterium
TAAAAAGAGCCGCCGACGTCTTCTCGTTCTTCTTTTCCACCAGTCGATCGGCGGTCAGAGGCCGGGTCTCGTCGGGCCACGGGGGCAGAGTTGCCTGAACGCCCCTCCACCCTTGGAACTTCTCCCGAACGGTGCGGGAGGTCTTTTCCACGTCGAGATCTCCATAGACGGCCAGCACCGAGTGCCTCGGATTCACCATCTTCCGGTAGAAGGACAGGATTTCTCTCCGGGAGAAGGATCCCACGGATTCCTCCGTCCCCAGCCGATCCTGTCCGTAGGACGATTGTTGGAAGTAGTTCCTCTTGAACAGGCGCAGAACTTCGGACTGCCAGTTCTCATCGAGACGACGGAGGGCCATGAGGGTTTCCGTTCTTTTCTTTTCAATTTCACTCTCCGGGAACCGGGCATTGCGCACCAGGTCGGCCACAATATCCAGGGCAACATCCAGGTCCTCCTTGAGGACCTTCACGGCAATATGATAGGAGTTATTGTCGGACTTGCTCTCGATGGTGCCCCCCACGTCTTCGATGGCCCGCAGGATGTCCACCTTGTTCCGCTTTCCGGTCCCCGCGGTGAGCAGCGACGCCGTGAAGGCCGAAATGCCGGGACGTTGGGAACCTTCCAAGGAGAGTCCTCCCAGTCCGTAGAGCTGGATGGTGACCCGGGGAAGAGACGCGTCCCGTTTGAGGAGGGTTCGAAGACCGTTGGGCAACTCGGCAAACCGAACGGGCGGGTCGTCTGCGGCCGTTGCGGGAGCGACCGGGGCCGATTGCGCGGCTTTCTCCCCGCCGGGGGGGTGAGTCGCCGCAACGTTCATACGCCCCCTGTCCAAGTATCGCCGGGCCACCCTGCGGACCTCCTCCGCCGTCACCCGGCGGATGCCGTCGACATACGTTTCCTCGAAGTAGGGGTCCCCGGTTTCCAGGTAAGAGACGGCCAGGGAGGACCCCCGGGCGTGCGAGGACTCCTTGCCGCAGATGTGTTGGGCGATGATGCTCTTTTTGGCCTTCTCCAGTTCCTTGGGCTTCACCGGTTCTCTCTTGAAACGGTCCATCTCGTCGTGGATGATCGAGATCGCCTGGGGCCAGTTCTGGGGAGGCAAGGTCACATTGACCATGAATTGGCCGTGGACGTAGGATGGGGTCCAATTGGTCGCACTGACGCTCAAGACCTGGTTTTCCCGGTCTTTGAGCCTGCACACGAGGTTGCAGCTCTCCCCCTGGCCCAACAGGAGGGCCAGGACGTCCAGGGCATAGAGGTCCGGGTGGTGCAGGTCCACGGAGGGGAACCCGAGGATCGCCTGGGTAAGCCGCACAATGGGGAGTTCCCTCTCCTGCCGGCGGGGACTCACCTGGGGGGGCTCCGTCGTCCCGGGCAACGCCGTCTCGACCTTTCGCCGGAAATCCTTGGTCTTGGTGTAAACAAACTCGATCACCTTCCACGGATCCACCCTGCCGGACACCACGACCACCATGTTCTCGGGATGGTATCGGCGGGAATAGTAGTCCTCGAGGGCGTCCCGATCCAGCTTCAGGAACACTTCCTCGTAGCCGATGATGGGGTCCCGCACGGGGCTGTTGCGATAGGCCGTGTTCATGTAAAGCTTCCACAGTTCGCTCCCGGGATTGTTCTCTCCCATCTTGATCTCTTGCTGGATGACGGACTTTTCCCTGGCCACTTCCTGCGGGTCCAGGATGCTTTCGGTAACGTAGGAGAGGAGCAGGTCCAGGGAGTCCTTCCAATGCTTGGAAGAGCTATTGATGTAATAGCCGGTGCGGTCGTAGGAGGTGAAGGCGTTGCTCTCTCCGCCAATGGCCTGCAGTCGTTCCTTGGCCTGGGCTTCCGTGAAGGATCGGGTCGACCCTCCCGAAAGCACGTGCTCAAGATAGTGGGAAATCCCCGATCCCCGGTACTTCCCTTCGTAGATGAGCCCCGCCCTCACAAGGACCTGGGCGGACACCACATCGTTTTGGAGCTTCGGATGAACCAGCACGGTCAAGCCGTTCTTGAGGACCACAAAGACGTCACCGGGTTGGGACGATAAGACCTGTTGTACAAAAGGCCGGAGGGTGTCCGGTATGGAGGGGATGGAGAGGCGATCCCCGGAGGAGAAAACGGGACCGACAAGCCCGAAAACCAAGACAAGAAGCGCCCCACCAACGACGGTTCCTTTTCCCATGGATTTTTCCTTTCTGCAGGCACTGGCTCGAACCTGACTCACAACCGCTGCAAGACGTCCTACAAGGAGGGCAAAACCCCTCCTGTTTCAGGATAGGTACTCCCTTACAGAACATAAAATCCCCGGAGGGACAAGGCGGCCAAGGAGCCGTGAACCCCGGTCCTCCGGCCGTTCCCTTGGGATTTGCATTCCCTGTGAATCGGGGGGCCGAAGAGCTACAGGATGGATTCCCGGATGAGACGCCCGACCAACTGGTGACGGCGGACCACACCAGAGGGGGTTTGAACTCGGAGGGGAGGCCTCAGCATCTCGATCAGCTTCCAGGATTCCCCGTCATGTCCCCAGTGGACCAGAATGTCGTCGATCTGCGCCCCCCGCAGGAGACCGCGGGTTTGACGAATCACCGAATCGAGGTTCTTCTCTCCCGTGGAAACGGGCTCCCAGGTTGAAGTGCCGCATCGAGAGGCGGTCAGGACCTGTGCGCCGATGCACCCATGCCGCAGGAAGACCAGTCTGACCTGTCGCCGCCATGAGACCAGGGGTCGAACCAGCACCGGGTTGTACCGGTCCCGCAGCCCTCGCAGGTCTTCGCCGCAGTTGACCACGTGGACCGTATCAGGCCTTGCGAAAGGTCCCGTGAGCAGAAACGGTGTCGGGAAGTCCCGGAGAATGGCCTCCTTCTGTCGAGGGCCATAGTAGGCTCGACCTCCCAGATGGGGAATCCCCACCCATTGGAATAGGGCATTTTGAAGGAGACGGGAGCGCTGGTAGCGGTAAGAGTAATAACTGGGGAAGCAGGGCAGACCCGCCGCGTGAAAAACCGAGACAAAACGAGGGGTCGGGAAAAAAATCCGGGAGGCCTTACGGAGAGTCTGTCTTTCTTCGGCCGAGTAGTCCTCGAAGCCGGGTCGAACTCCCAGGGTGAGTACCTCCGGGCAGTCGGCAAGGAACGGCGCCAAGGCAACTCGGGAATGTTCCATTCTCTCCCTCTCGAACCTCCCGTTCATCCGTCCGAGTCAAAGGAAACCGGGACACGGGAGGCTCAGAGGGGGCCGGAGTTCAGGAGCACGTCGGGGTGCACTCCGTAATTGTAGCTCCTCATACGGAAGTAATTCTCCAAAAGGCTGATTCGATGGTCCACGTAGTCATAGATCTTGAGCTTCTGATCGTTGCCGTTGACGTACAGGTTACGTAAGGCGTTGGCCAGATGCTTTCGGAAGTAGATGGGCACGGCCAGGAACAGCACCCGTGCCTTGAGGTTCGCGGAACACTGGGCGAGGGTGTTGGGAGTGACGAGCACGGCTACGGGACCCGTCGGCCATTCCACGTTCTCAGGACACGCGTCGGGAAGAGGGGGTTCCTCGACATCCTCCTCCCCCGCAAGCGATTCCACCTTGAGGGGCATTACGGGAATGCCTCGTTTCCCCAGCTCCGCTTCCAGGGCTCCCTGTCCCACCGTTTCCGTAGTCAGAACCAGGAGAGGTTGCGGAACTTCCCGGAGCTCCGATTCGATGTCGTCGGCGATGAGGCGCGTTCTCCCTTCATCCCGGGCCAGGGCTTCCAACATCGGCTGATAATCCGACCGGGAGTGATAGGGGTATTCGAAGGGGGTAGGCCGTGCCACCACGTGGGCATGGATGATCCCTCGGCCCTCCCGGGCATCCTTCTCATTGATCGAATAGACGACGTCTCCCAGGTGGTAGTACACCAGCCGCGACAGCCGATCCTTGCGCTGGGCCGTATTGGAAAGACCCAGCATGTAGCGGCAGTCGAAGTTGGGGATGAGGTACGTCAGGACCTTGGAAGGACATCGCTGACACTCGTCCACGATGAGGAACCCGATTCGGTCCCAGAGCTTCCTCCAATGTCGCATCACCTCCCCGGTGTGGGCCACGGTGATGGTGTTGCCGATCTGGTGCACCCCTCCCGAGAACACTCCCACCTCGGAACCTGGAATCTGTAGGAAATTTGAGATCTTAGTGAGCCACCCGTCCAGAAGGTCCAGCTTCGGGATGAGGATCAACGTGGGCTGGCGCCTCTGGGCAATGGCATAGAGGGCAATCACCGTCTTTCCACTCTTGTGCCCGCCGATCAGAGTGGCAAACTCCCGCTCCAGGATCGCCTCCGCCGCTTCCTGCTGATAGGACTTCAGCTCCCCGTGGAATTCCAGGGACAAGGGTTCGAAGGAACGTCTCTTGTCGACGATTCGGTAAGGCTGCTGATACTTCTTGCAAAGCTCCTGAAGCTGGTCCAGGAAACCTCTGGGCAAAAGGTAATGGCGGCCCTTTTGTCGGATGCAGCTGATTTGGGCAGGAATATTCCCGATCCATTCTCCCCGGTTGTGGCGTGCCTCGTAGTCGGGATTGGTGAAGACCAGGCGTTCATGAATCTTTCGTTCCAAGAGAGGAGACAAGCCGTCCGAAGGAATCTTGATCCATTCCGCAAGCACGATGTTGAGCGTCTTTACGAACATTCACCACGACCTTTCTAGCATTGGCTTTTCCCAAAGATTGGATTCATTCCGCTACTCCGGATCTCCAATGACGGAGAAGATTCCTCTCTTGTCGCGTTCAGGACCACCCACGGAAACGGGGGGACGGTTGGTTGTTCGATTGGCTTCCATTTCGACGGTCTGCCCACTTCGGGTTGAGTTAAGGAGTTTGCAATTTTCATACCCGAACCCCGCAACCGGAAACCAACCCCTGTCCGCCACCGAGAGAACCGGTCCCCACGGGCCAAGAGAGTTCCCGAGGACCGCCCGGCGGCTCCCCTTGCCCTCACGGAGCCAAAAGCGACCCGTTCGCAGGAACCGTTTGACAGCTCCTTCTGATTCCAATAGGTTAAACGCCGAGGCCATTTTGACCCACACATCGGAGGAACCTGGGGTCAGGTTCGTCCACTCCCCGGGAACCCGCTTGGAGCAAAGGACTTTATCGTGGAAGACCAGTCGTCGGATCATCTTCTGATCCTTAAGCAACTCGCCCTGGAATACCAGCAGAAGTACGGAGAACTGGAGCAATTCGTCCGGAACACCGAACCCCAACGGCTGCTCATTCAACTGCGCAACCAGGGGGAGCTCGCCACTTCTCGATTCAGGTCCTTCGAGGTCGCACTCCTCATGGCTCTGTCTCAACGGGCGGGGGAACAGGACGGCGACGCAACCCTCCGCCTGGCCACGGACTTGTGTCGGTGTTTCGACGAAATGAGAATCCTGTTTCAGTTCTTGCTGGAGTATAACAGAGAATCCGCGGAGCTTACATGATTCTTATCCCTGCGGTATTTCCTTGATCAGCAGGAAATACACTTTACCCGGGTGCTGGAGCCTCCCGGCGATTCTTTCGGCAGCCTCCCCGCTGCCGCAAAACAGATCCACCCGACCAAGCCCCTTAATGGCTCCTCCCGTGTCCTGATTTACCACCCATCGACACATGGGTTCCCATCGGAGCACGTTCCCCAGGGCATCGAGCTTGGGCTGTTGGGATTCCAAGTACAAGACGGCTCC
>JARKQW010000314.1 GCA_029974695.1 Syntrophobacteraceae bacterium
CCCGGGGTTCGATTCCGAAGCTCTCGGCGGTCATGGCGGAACTGACGGCAATGTGGGCAAGCTGTTCGGCATCGGGATCCGGATTGATGGCGCAGTCGCCGTAGAGCAGAACGCGGTCGGGAAGGCACATGAAAAAGACACTCGATACGATGGAACAGCCGGGCCGGGTCCGGATGAACTCGAGGGCCGGGCGAATGGTGTGCTGGGTCGTGTGGGTCGCTCCGGAGACCATGCCGTCGGCAATCCCGCGGTACACCATCATGGTGCCGAAGCAGCTCACGTCGTTCATGGCGTCCAGGGCCACCTGGAGCGGAATTCCCTTGTGTTTTCGAAGCTCGTAGTAGGTCCTCCCGAATTCCTCTCGAAGCTCCGAGGCGGCGGGATCGATGATTTCCACCTCGCCCAGGGACAACCCCAGGGCCGTGATCTTGTCCCGGACCTCGACGGCGTTTCCCAGCAGGGTGAGGTCCGCCACGTCCCGCAGGCGCAGGATTTCCGCCGCCCGGAGGACCCGCTCCTCGACGCCTTCGGGAAGAACAATGTGCCTGCGCCGGGACCGTGCCCGGCTCAGCAGGTCGTGCTGGAACATGAGGGGCGTGATGCGGGAGGACCTCATGACGTCGATGCGATGGTCCAGGAGGGCAGGGTCCACGTTGGATTCGAACAGTCCCAGGGCTCCGGCGATCTTTCTGGAATTCTCCGGGGTGAGGCTCGCCTCGATGGAGCTCACCCGGGATGCCGTCGAAAAGGTGTCGAGCTTCACGTCCAGGATGGGGACCGGCGAGCGTTTCAGGCCTTTGAAGAGACGCAGCACCTGGGGGGCAGGCCCAAACCCGCCGGTAAGGACCACTCCGGCAATCCCCGGGTAAGAGGTTGCCGCGTCGGCGGCTAGTGCCCCGATGAGAATGTCCGAGCGGTCCCCGGGGGTGATGACCAGGCTGCCTTCTTCCAGGCGGTCCAGGAAGTTGGGCAGTTCCATGGCCGCCACCTTGTAATGAGCCACCTCCCGGTCCAGCCTCGCGGGGTCTCCATGGAGCATTTCAGCCCCGAGGGCCTTCCGGATTTCCGCCACCGTGGGCTTGTCCAGGAGAGGATGGGCGGGTAGGACGAAGAGGGGAAACCCGGCGGCCGGTGCGTCCTCCCGAAACCCGTTCACCACGTCGGTCACGTCCCCGGGGGAAACCCGGTTGACGAACACCGAGAGGATATCGCAGTTGTTCGCCTCGAGGGAATCCACCAGAACCCAGACGCTGTCGAGAATCTGGCGGACCGTTCGCCCCTGTCCCACGACCACGGGCACCAAGGGTGCGCCCAGGTTGCGGGCCACCTCGACGTTGAACTCGAATTCGAGGGTCGTGTGCACGGTTCGATAATCGGTACCCACGCACAGGACAAAGTCGCATTCTCCGGCCAGGGCCGCGTATTTCTCGAGAATCCGGCTGTATAGCTCCTCGAGACTTTCCTCGGCGATCAAGTCCCGCGCTGTCCGGTAATCGACGCCGAACATGTGTTCCCCGGTGGATACGACCGGGTAGCGACTCTTGACCAGGGCCGACAACGGATCGGGGTTTGCCCCCCCCTCCACCACGGGACGAAAAAAGCCCAGCTTCCGGCCATGCCGGGCCAGCATCTCCATCATCCCCAGCACGACCGCCGATTTGCCGCTTCCCGGCCCCATCCCCGTGATGAAAAGGTTTCTGGACATTTCTCCTCTCCGGCAATCTCAGCGTTGAGTGCATCCGCCGTCGCAATTCCCCCGGCCCGTGGGATCGAGATCTCTTATCGTTCCAATATCACGATCGACCGGGCTCTTACCCGGTACTCGAGGCTGGGGACGAGTTGTCCTTTGCCCGGTTCCGCAATGTCCTCGGGGCTCGGGAGGCCCGTATCCACGATTCGGAGCCATTCGTCCGCCCGGCCCTCCTGCACGGTAAATTCCAGGTCCTCCCAATAGGCGTTGATCATGACGTACAGATCTTTGTCCTTGAGGCTCTGTCCCCCCAAACAGTAAGCGAGAGTGCGGGAATCCCGGGAAAGGTCG
>JARKQW010000320.1 GCA_029974695.1 Syntrophobacteraceae bacterium
TCCGGGGTGCTCTTGGTGAGCATGGGGGTTTCGATTTCGACAAATCCCCGTTCGTCCAGCACGTTCCTGGCGCATTGGAGAATGCGGTAGCGCTGGACGAGGAGCTCCTGCATGCTGGGCCTGCGAAGATCCAGGTAGCGATACTGGAGCCTCAGGTCTTCGGAAACCGCATCCATGCGTCCGGTGGTGCCGCCCGCCGTCATGGCCTTCTCGGAAATGGCGAAGGGAAGCGAGGCGGCCCGGCTCAGGACCTCGAGGTCTCGAGCGACCACTTCGAGGTTGCCGGTCTCGATATGGGGGTTTTCCGTCCCCGGGGCCCGACGGTGGACGCGGCCTTTCACCCGGATACAGAACTCGCTCCTCAAATGACCCGCCTCTTCACACGTGCGGCTGGAAGCGAATTCGGGGCTGAAGACCACCTGCAAGATCCCCGTGCGGTCGCGCAGGTGGATGAAAAGCACTTCTCCGTGGTCCCTCAGGGCATCGACCCACCCGGCCAGGCAAACCTCTTGGTCCACGTCGTCGAGGGTCAGGTTTCCACAGTACGATCGATGGTTTCCGTTCATGGTGTGTCCGCTCTTTTCCGGTATCGGGATCGGCCGCCGGGAAGTCTCCATGAACCGGAGAATGGGGTTCCTGGATTCTCCGGGCGTTGGGCGGTCCCCCGAATGCAAATCCATGGGGCAACATGTCCCTCTCAAAAGGCCCGCGCATATCAGCGCCACTAATAGCATGAGATGCACGTTAAGCCAAACTGAACCGACAGTTGGTCTCGGGCATGACGGGGGTCAGGTCTCCGTATGGCTGACCTCAGGGGTCTTGTCTCCGTATGGCGTGTTTCGTGCGGGCAAAGGGGGTAGGGTCGACCGGGCGGTCGCCCCAACCAGGCGTTGTGGGGCGCAATCCCACTCTCGTCCATGGGACGGTTCTGCGGGCCTATGGGTCGATTCCCTCTTGAGACCTGTTCCGGGGGATCGGCCTTGGGGCCTCGACCCACGGCGAATGGTTGCGAACTCTACGGGTTCGCTCGGAGGCGGCGATCTATCCCCGCCTGATCGCAGATGTGGGTAAAGGGCAGGCCTAGGTCTTGGGGGAAAGGTCCGGTTCCCACCCGCCTCCCAGGGCCTTGTAGAGGGCGATGAGGTGCAGGGCCAGGTTCCGGGTGCTTTGGGCCAGGGCTTCTTCCGAGACGAACAGGGAGCGCTGGGCGGTAAGAACGTTCAGGAAATCGGTTTCCCCCTCCACGTAGAGGCGGGTGGCGAGGTCGACGGCTTTGCGGTTGTTTTCGACGGCGATCTCGAGGAGCCGGAGGTGTTCCTGCTCTTTTGAATAGGCCGCCAGGGCGGTTTCGACGTCCTTCAGGGCCGTGAGGACGGTCTTCTCGTAGGCCAGCAGGGCCTGTTCCTGGAGGGCGTTGCGCAGTTCGATGTTCCAGCGGATTCTGCCGGCATCGAAGACGGGCCAGGAGATGGAGGGACCCATGGAGTAAAAGCCGCTGCTCCATTGGGCCAGGGAGCTGAGGCTTTCTCCTGAAAAGGTCAGGGACCCCGTGAGGGAGAACTTGGGAAAAAGGTCGGCGGTGGCGACCCCGATGCGTGCCGTCGCCGCGTGAAGCCGGGCTTCGGCCCGGCGGATGTCCGGACGCCTGCGCACCAGGTCCGAAGGCAACCCGACGGGCACTTCCGGGGGCGTTCGGGGAATGGGTTCCCGGTCGTCGAGTTCGAGGAGCAGGGAAGCAGGTTCCTTTCCCAGGAGCAGGCTCAGGCTGTAGATCGCCTGCCGGGCCGTGGATTCGAGCAAGGGCACCTGGGAAGCCGTACCGGCGGCCTGTGCTTCGGCGTTGGCCACATCGAGGCCGCTCACGAAACCGGCTTCGTAGCGCTTGCGGGTGATGTCCGCCGTTCGCCTTTGGGCTTCGAAGTTTCTCCGGGCGATGGCCAGTTCCTGCTGGGCCCCCCGAAGGTTCAGGTAGTTGACCCCGATCTCGGCTGCCAGGGACACCAGGACGTCTCGCCGGTCCTCGACGGCGGCCCGAAGATCCGCATCGAGGGCCTCGACGTTGCGCCGGGTGCCGCCGAAAAGGTCCAGTTCCCACGAGGAATCGAGCCCCGCCTGGAAGAGGTCTTTTTCATCCGCCACGGTTCCGCCGGAGATGAGAGAAGATCCTCCCACCGGCGAAGTGCGGGACCTCGAAGTCAAAGGGCCGCTGCGAAGGTAGGACCCGCCGCTTTCGATGGAGGGCCACAAGGCCGAGGAACCCATACCGCGAGCCGCCCGGGCCTCGCGAATCCGGGCCGTCGCCTGCCGAAGGTCCGGGTTGGAATCGATGCCCCTCTCGATCAAGGAAACGAGAGCGGGGTCCTCGAAGCTCTTCCACCATTCCACCAGGGTACCGGCTCCCCGGACCGCCCGGCTGACGACTCCTCCGGGACCGGGCTCCACCCCTTTCCATTCCGAAGGCACCTCGGATCGGGGCGGCTGGTAATTGGGTCCCACCATGCATCCCGCCATCCAAAGAAGGCAAAGCCCGCAGAGCCAGGCAAGGCCCCAAAGGCGCTCCCTCGGGGAACGGCCGGTCTCTGCTTCCGGGCTCTGCCCGGGATGCGGGCACGGTTCGAGTCTTTCGATGCTCGCAGACAAAGGCATGAACTCTCCTCGTTATTCGTAGCGCAAGGCGATGATGGGATCCAGGCGAGAGGCTTTCCAGGCCGGATAGTAGCCGAAAACGATCCCCACGGTGACCGAAACGGCAAAAGCGGCCAAAATGGCATCCACGGAAAGCTCGGTGGGCCATTGGAGCACCAGGGTCACCACGAAAGAGATCCCGCGGCCCAGGAGGATCCCCACGGCCCCGCCCAGAAAGCACAGCACCACCGATTCCACCAGGAACTGCTGCAGAATGCTCCTTCGGCGTGCCCCGACGGCCATGCGCAACCCAATCTCCCGGGTGCGCTCGGTGACGGACACGAGCATGATGTGCATGATGCCCACGCCGCCCACCATCAGGGAAATGAGGGCCACGGCCAGGAGCAGCTTGGTCATCATGTTGGCCGTGGAAGACATGGCCTTGGTCATCTCGGTCTTGTCCCGGATGGTGAAGTCGTCCGGTTTTCCGGGGCGAATGCGGTGCCGGTCCCGCAGAAGCCGGGTAATGTCCTCGATGGCCGAGGCAATGTCCCCTGAGGAACGGGTGGCGGCCAGGATTTGATCCACATCGGTGAACCGGGCCTGGAGAGGGTTGCTGGCCGCCTGGGTCGCGGATTGTTCCGGGTAGAGGTTGGTCTTGGAATTGGGATAGAGCTGGCTGGTGGTATTGGTCTGGGACGTGGTCCCCGAGGAGGTGCCGGTGGTGGAAGCGCTCTGATTGGAGCTCCCCAGGGTGCTGCCCGTGACCCGGTACTTGATGGTGGTCCAGGGGGCCAGGAGGACATCGTCCTGGTCCATTCCCATCATGTTGGCCCCCTTGCTGTTCAGGACTCCCACCACTTTGAAGGGAACGTTGTTGATGCGGATTTCCTTTCCCACGGGGGACTCTCCCTGGAAGAGCTCTCGAACGATGGTTTGTCCCAGGAGGCAGACTTTCCCGGCATTGCGCACATCCTGGCGGGTGAAGGGTTCTCCCTCCCCCAGACCCCACTCCCGTGCCTCGAGAAATTCGGGCGTGGTTCCGTACATTACCGACGGGACCCAGTTGCGGTTGCCGTACACGATCTGGGTCCTGGCTCGTACGGCGGGAGCGACCGCCCGCAGGCCGGAGACCTCGGATCGGATGGCTTCGGCGTCTTCGGGAGTGAGGGTGCGGACACTGCCGCTGCCGAAGCTAACCCCACCGCTGGCGGCCGTTCCCGGAAGGATGAGCAGGTTGTTGGCCCCCATGCTGGCAATGGTCTGCTGGATGGACACGGACGAGCCCCGGCCGATCTCCATCATGGCGATGACGGCCCCCACGCCGATCATGATTCCCAGGGTGGTCAAGGCCGCCCGCAGGATGTTTCTGCGAAGGCCGTTGAGGGCGGTGGGAAGCATGCGGCGCCCTGCCATGAGAAACCCGCCCCCCCCGCTCCTTTTCTCCCGATCCCGGTGTGGGGCCGGTTCGAGGACTGCAGGCGCCGGTCTTTCGGCAACGGGAGAGGTCCTCTCCTCCGATTCGATAAGGCCGTCCCGTATGCGGATGATCCGCCCGGCGTGCCGGGCCACGTTCTCGTCATGGGTCACCAGGACGATGGTCATTCCCTCTTCTTCGTTGAGCTGCTGAAAGATCTTCAGGACCTCCTCGCTGGTTTGCGAATCGAGGTTTCCCGTGGGCTCGTCTGCAAAGAGGAGGGACGGACGATTGATGAGGGAACGGGCGATGGCCACGCGCTGCTGCTGGCCCCCCGAGAGCTGGGAAGGTTCGTGAAGAAGCCAAGCCCCCAGCCCCACCCTCTCGAGGAGTTCTTCGGCACGTTGCCGCCCCTCTCCCTCCGGCGGCGGCGTGGGGGCGTAGGAAAGGGGCATGACCACATTGCCCATGGCGCTGGTGCGGGGCAGCAGGTTGAAGTTCTGAAAGACGAAGCCGATTTCCTCGTTTCGCACCAGGGCGCGCTCATCCGCCGACATGGCCGTGATATCGCGCCCGTCGAGCCAATACTCTCCTGAGGTGGGGCGGTCCAGGCATCCCAGGATATTCATGAGGGTGGTTTTCCCCGACCCGGAGGTGCCCATGAGAGCCACGAATTCTCCCCGGGAGACGCTAAGGGAAACCCCCTTGAGCACGGGGACGCTGTTTTCCCCCAAGAGGTACACCTTGGTGACGTTTTTCAATTCCACAAATTCCACGGATTCTTCTCCCCGCCCGCATCCAACCCAAATTCCGGGCCGTTGCGCCGGAATGGGGGACTCGATGAGATCCTTCGGGACAAGCGTGTCGGCGCGTTGGGCTACGGTCGACCGCCGGGCCTGCCTCGTCCGGGCAACTTGGGGGTGAACGGACTGGCCGAAACCGGGGGGGCGGCCCCTTGCTTGACTTCCCGGCCCACAACGACCTCGAGTCCCTCCCGGATTTCCTCTCCCTCAATCTGCGTCCGGCTGCCGTCGCTGAGGCCGATCCCAACGAACAGGGGCCGAACAAACCCGTTGTTGCGGACCCACACGGTCCCGATCTCCGCCCTTTCTCCTCCCGCCTGCCGCGATCTTTCCCTTCGGTCCGGCGAATCGGAAGCAAGGGTTCGACGAATTTCGGGGTCCACGTCTTCCGTCTTCGGGGTCCATCGCAGGGCCGCGTTGGGTACCGTCAAAACCCCCTGTCGCTCCCCCAGGATGAACTTCACGTTGGCGGTGAGGTAGGGCAACAGCCTGCCGTCGGGGTTGTCCGTGTTCACCTCGACGGTGTAGGTCACCACGTTCTGGGTCATGGACGCATTGAGACGAATCTTGTTCACCTTGCCCTCGAAGTCTTCTCCGGGGAAGGCGTCCACGGTGAAGCTCACGTCCTGGCCGGGACGGATGCTGCCGATGTCCGCTTCGTTGACCGCAACCCAAACCTGAAGGCGGGTGAGGTCCTTGGCGATGAGAAACAGGCTGGGAGCGTTGAGGCTGGCGACCACCGTCTGACCGATATTGACCCGCCGATCAATGATGATCCCCTTGACCGGCGACTTGATGGTGCAGTACCCGAGGTTCTGCTTGGCCCGCATCCAGGCCGCTTCCGCCTGGGCTACGGCTTTCTCGGCCTGGGTCACGGCCGCCCTGCCCACCCCGACATTGGCCTTGGCCACCTCGTGGGCGGAAAGGGCCGCATCGTAGGCGCTCTGGGCCAGGGCTTCCGAAGGACCCAGCTTGCGGGCTCGAGCCCAGTCTCTTTCCGCCTGGGCAAGCTTTGCCTGCAGTTGGGCCAGGTCCGCCCGGGCCCGTTCCAGGCCCGCTTTGGCCTGGCCCAGCTGAGCTTCCGCCTGGGCTACGTCCGCCTGGTAGAGGACATCGTCAATCTTTGCCAGGACGGTGCCCTCTTCCACCGGAGACCCGTAGTCGACGGTCTTGCCCTCCCGGTCCTCTCC
>JARKQW010000358.1 GCA_029974695.1 Syntrophobacteraceae bacterium
ATGTTGCGGAAGAACGGCTCCTTTCCCCCCTTGATGCCGGAGACCACGTGGCCCACCAGTTCGTCCACCATGAAGTAGTAGGCCATGGGGTCGATGATGGCAGAGTACTACGGGTAGATGGGGGTGACCAGCATCAGTTCGTTGAGCCTGCCGCACTGTTCCGCCACGTCCACAATCTTGGCGAAGATTTCCTGGTCCCCTTTGGGATCGAAGAAGGCCACTGAGTAACCCTTCCTGATGTCCTGCTCGATCAGGTACTCCGCCAGGCGAGTCTTGCCCACCCCGGTGGTGCCGAAGACGAAGGTATGGCGGGAACGGTCCCGGTCCGGAATCGAGATGTCCAGGATCCGTGTTCTGTCGGCAAGACTGAACCCCGTGCCCAAGTCGGTGGCAGGTCCGCCGTTTGCCCCGTTTCTTACGGACCGGCTGAAGATTCCCATGTGACCTTTACCCTTTCCCCCAGTTCGGCGGCAACGGCCAGTATCGCCTCCCTGGGCAGCCTTTTCCGTGCCGTAACCAGGCAGATTTTTCCCGCAATCCTGCGGATGCACCGGATTCCGGTCATGCCTGTCTCCATCTTGAGAAGGGCCTCGGGAAGCCTTCGGGTCGTGCGGCTGAGTCGGATATCGACCCGCAGCACCTGATCCTTGCCCACCAGTAGGACTGAGGCGACGAAGAAGGATCGCGCCTCCCCCCCACGAAAAGTTCCCCGTTCCCTTGGCGGCTGCAAGGATACCGGGCAGGTCCCGGTGATTTCCCGGCAGTTGAACAGTTCATCGACCGGGAACAGCACCATGAGGGAGCCGTCCTCCAAGACCCGGTCCACGACCCCTCGGACAACCACTCCCTGGAGGGTCTTCAGAAAGTCGTACTCCCCGATTGCCTTTTTCCTGTTCAGTTCCGTCTCGACGCGATACCGGCAGAGCCGGACCACCTCTTTCCGGACCTGTCGGGGGGACAGCCGTTCCAGTCCCTCGGGTCCATTTCTCCCCGTCTCCAGGAAGATGGCGAGATCTTTTCCTGAAAAGGAAACGATAACTCGCCTGCCGAAGGCCTCGGTCAATGCTTCCGACAGGGTCCGCTCCAGGATCGCCCTGGCTTCCCCGGCGGGGAGCCGGTGTTCCTTGGCGACCTCCCTACAGAGGCTTTCCAGACACATCGTCCCAGGAGTCGGTGAGCGGGTCGGGCGGCTGAGCCGAAACCGTCGGTGCCCGGATCGAAACTTCGGTCCACCGGGCCTGCCTCGCCATGAGGTCGGCGATGCGGCCGGCGTACCGCTCTCGCCTTCCCGGGGTGTTGCTGTGGTAGCAGCCGACTGCTTTCCAGTTATAACCGTGACGACGCATGCACCGGGCCAGGATCCAGGCCCCGGTCCGGACGTTGGTGCATGGGTCGCCGAGCTTCAGCCAATGTTCCGTCCCAAGGACCCTGGCCCAGCGGGAATTGATCTGCATGAGGCCGTAGTCGTAGGTGCCGTTGGTGGTCCGGCAGACCGCCGCCGGGTTCATGCCGCTCTCATGCTGGGCGATGCTCCGGAGGAGGAGCGGAGAAATGCCGTACTCGATCCCGGCCTCCTCGAAGCAGAAAGCCGATGCCATGTGCGGGAGTAAAAAGGTGAGGATGATGCACACGATCGGTTTCATGGACGGTTACCTTTCGTCTCCAGAAAAAATTTTCCCTCCTACTTATAATTATCCTGGGGGGGTGTAGCGGGTGGGGTGGGGGGATGTTGCTCGATTGACTCAAATTGCGCGTGATTTCGCTTGGTTGGAGTCATCGTAAAGGAGGAATCTGCTTGTCTTGGTGTTCAGAAGTCGCATCAGACTACAAACTTGCCGCGACGCAGTTTCGTCCACTCCTTTTAGCTTCATACATGGCTTCATCGGTCCTTCCTATAAAGCTTTGCGGAGTATCATCGGCACGAAACAGCGTAACGCCAAAGCTGCACGTCACGGTCTCATCGATGGCAAAATCATGCTGCTCT
>JARKQW010000380.1 GCA_029974695.1 Syntrophobacteraceae bacterium
ATTTCGTACCCATCGGCACCCGCGGCTGGCTTACCCGGGAGGGTCACAGGGCAAGATTCGACCAGCAGCCCATTGAAGCCCAGTGCATGATCGAAGCCTGTGTGGATGCCTACAGAATAACCGGCGAGAGGATGTGGACGCTGGAAGCCGGGCGCTGCTTCGAGTGGTTTCTCGGGGCAAACGACCTCAGTGTCTCTCTGTACGACTACGGCACGGGGGGTTGTCGGGACGGCCTTGCGGCGGACGGCGCCAACCAGAACCAGGGAGCGGAATCGACCCTGGCCTGGCTCATCTCGCTTCTTACCATGCATCGGCTGAGCGGCCTCGAGGCGGTATCCAGGAGCGATCCGGCTTTCAAGGGGGCTGTCGATTCGGTTCACCATGAGCTCGTCGAGCTCGAAGCCGACCGGATTCAACGGGGACACACGTCAATTTCAACCGGAGATAGGGATGTCCAGCGGTCCGATTATCATCATCAGTTCGTATCCTCCAAGGCTTTGCGGCATAGCGACGTTTGCGGAAGAAGCTCGTGAATTCATAGAAAAGGCGAATCCGGGGCGGGAAGTCCTGGTCATAAGCCATCTTGACGGAGAGGGCGAGGGGGTTTTCCCCATCATCGATATGGGCCGGCACGACTGGTGGCGCCCCGTGGCCGAGAAGGTAAGGGAGCTTTCGCCTTATGTGGTGCATATCGAGCACGAATACGGCCTCTATGAGTACAGGGACAACCGGGGCATCGGTGACCGAAACGAGGGGTTTCTCACCCTCCTCGAGGCCATAGGCGAATATCCCATCGTGGTCGAGCCCCACACCGTGCACGGGCGCCTTCGGGACTTCGAGGCGAACTTCCTCTACGAACTCTGCCGGAGAAGCCATGTGGTCCTCTTCAAGTGCCACTATCAGAAGTGGCGGCTCGACTGGACTTTTCCGGGCTATGGCTGGGAGACCCCGAGAAACGTCATGGTCGTGCCCCACGGGGCAAGACCCGACAGGCGCTGGGGAGCCCACGAAATCCCCGGCCTGAGAGAAGAGCTTGGACTCGATAAGATCGGCCTTGCAGAACACGTTGTGGGCATGATCGGCTGGATTCAAACCAACAAGCGCTGGGACATCCTGCTTTCCATGTGGGAAGAGATAAGGGAGGAGATATTCCGCCGAACCGGTCAGATCTGGGACCTTCTCGCCGCTGGAGCCATGCGCGATCCGGGAGACCGATCGATCTACGAGAAGTGGAAAGCCGATGCCCTCGAACTCGAGCGAAGAGGCTTCGCCCACTACTATGAGTTCATCCCGAGGGGTGAGATCTACTACAAGATGATGGCGGTCTGCGACTTTATCGTACTGCCCTCGACGGATGAAACCCAGTCCGGCACCCTCGCCCGTGTTATCGCCCTGAACAAGCCCTACATCACCACCGCTCCCATGGAGGGGCTGACCGCACAGACCCTGGAGAGCGAGGGGGGCCTTCTTTTCACCACAAAAAAGATGCTCCGGGACAAGGTCGTAAAGCTTGCCTGCGACGAGAACCTGCGCTTCACACTGGGTGAAAACCTGAGGCGCTATCTCGATGAGGTCGTATCCTGGGACCTGGTGGCGAAGCGATACAACGAGGCCTATGAACTTGCCTTGGAGGCAAGGCGCACGGGGGCTCCCGTGACGTTGGAGCCTGAATTCTGAGTCGTTGGTTTTCCTGTGGAGGAGCGAAATAGAAGCATGCCGGAACGAGACCTCTTCAAACGCTATCCCGGAAATCCCATCATCACGTCCGAAAACCTTTCCTACCGGGCGAACTCCGTTTTCAATGCCGGAGCCGCCGCAATGGAAGGTCAAACCCTCCTTCTCATGCGCGTCGAGGACAGAAGGGGAATGTCCCATTTTACGGCGGCAAGAAGCCGCGACGGATGGAGCGGCTGGAGCATAGACGATAAACCCACCCTTCTTCCCTCTCCGCTGGATCATCCCGAGGAAATATGGGGAATAGAGGACCCGAGGATCACTTATCTCGAAGAACTGGGCTGCTGGGCCGTGACCTACACGGCCTTCTCCCGGGGAGGCCCCCTCGTCTCCCTTGCCTGCACAAAAGATTTTGTGAAGTTCGAGCGCTACGGACCGGTGCTTCCGCCCGAAGACAAGGATGCAGCTCTCTTTCCCGTCCGTTTCAAGGGGCGCTGGGCCATGATCCACAGGCCGGTTTCCAACTGGCCCGGAGCGGGGGCCGATATCTGGATATCCTTTTCACCGGATCTCAGGCACTGGGGCGATCACCGCGTCCTCATCGCGGCAAGAAAGGGCGGCTGGTGGGACGCAAACAAGATCGGCCTCTCCCCCCCGCCGCTTCCCACAGAGGAAGGATGGCTCATTCTCTACCACGGAGTGCG
>JARKQW010000419.1 GCA_029974695.1 Syntrophobacteraceae bacterium
GTCCAGCCCATCGGCGGCGCCACCTACAAGATCGAAGGCTTCTTCGACATCTGCAAGTTCAAAGGCCTTACGGGGAAACAGGGGGTCATGATCCCTTCGAAAAACGTGGACAACCTGATGCTCAAGCAGGAAGTGGTGGACGCCGTCGAGGCCGGACAGTTTCATATCTGGCCCGTCACCACCATTGAAGAGGGCATCGAGATCCTCACGGGGGTCGAGGCCGGAAAGCTCCAGGAAGACGGCACCTATCCCGAGGGAACGGTCTTCCGCAAGGTGGACGACCGGTTGAGGAAGATCGCCGAAATCGTGAAGGAATACGGCAAAGAAGGTGAAGACGGCAAGAAAAAGGAGGAAGAACCGGCCGGATGTCCTCATTGCAACGTATGAGGCATAGCCTCAAGAACCGATGCCGTTTCCCCCCTCGAGGGGAGAAAATGCCGCTGACGAAAACTCCCAATCCCTCTTCGGCGAAAGCCGGGACCCGGACTTCTTGACGCTCTCCGGGCCCTGGCCTCGGCCGGGGTGAACCTTTCTTGATGGGGGGCCGGGCGGAAATGCCGAACCCGGGGGTTCGGCCGGGCCCGCCCCCTGTGCCTGCAACTCGACTTCCCCCAAAACCCCGAATCGGGTGCGGGATCGTGGGTCGGGGACGGTCGAGGAAAACGATCTGCATCCCGATCACAATGTCGCTCTGCCGCCGGACCTGTTCACCCGCTACCTTGATTGGTTGTCGTTAGTACTCCAACGAGGGAGACCCTCCCCCTCGGATCCGTCCGGCGGGCCCGATGGAATCCCCATTCACGGTTCCCGCGGATACGGCCCTCCCGCGCCGGACCCCGTCTTTTGTCAACGGCCGAACATGAAAGGCGGCTCCCACCGGACGGACGCCTCGAATTTGAACGAGGACCGGGACCCGGTATTTGTTTCAGGGGATTCTAGCAACGTGGATTCGGTTTGCGCCTGCCCGTACCGGACGGGTCAAGCCGAATGGAAGCGGACGCCTTTCGTTGCCCGTCCATGGCCGCGCAACGGAAGATTCACGTCGGGGGACGAACCGTCCGCTGCCCCCTTTGGGAGGACGGAATGAACCTGGTGGCAATCGTCGGTAGCCCGAGAAAGGGCAAGGCAACGGACCGGCTCGTGGACAGAGCCTTGGAGGGTGTGCAATCCGGGACGGAAGACCTCCGGGTGAAAAAGATCAACCTGGTCGACTACGACATCGGGTACTGCCGAAACTGCCTTTCCTGTCGGGACGCCAAAACCCGGGGACCCATGGCCCCGTGCGTCCTCCGGGACGACATGGACGGCATCCGGGAAGATCTTTTGGCGTCGGACCTCCTCGTTGTGGGGACCCCCGTCCACATGGGATCCGTCACCGCCCTGATGATGACTTTCCTGGAACGGATCTGCTGGACCTTCGCCAAGCCCGAGGGGCGGGTCTTCACCCTCCGCGGCTGCCCCGTGCCGCGGTCCAAGAAGAGGCGCAAGGCCGTCATCATCGTGGTTTCCGGCATCGTTCCCCCCATCTACCGGAGGTTCTGCGATGAAGCCACGGCCCTGATCCGGGAGACCCTCAAAGATTCGTTGAACGCCAAGACCGTGGGGGACATGTACGCGGGAGCCGTGGAACATCGGGGGGTGGAGCATTATTTCGAGAAGGCCTTCGCCTTGGGCCGGAAGCTGGCCTGATTGCCCCCCGCGGGCTTTGGCAGGGAGGGGATGCCTCCTTGCCCGCCGGGCCCCCGTCCCGCCCCCTGCGCTTCCATCCTTTGGAACGATCAAAGAGTCCCCTCAGTGCGACCTCCCATCCCATTCCCTCTCCCCCGACCCGGGGATCATGAGAAAATCTTTGGGATCCATCTGGTCCATATAGGAAGTCAACGACCCCAGGAAGGAGAAGCGAACCGGCTCTCCCCACGTTCCAGAGTCCAGGAGGGAATCCTCCCGGGGGTTTTCCGGGGCATTGGAGGCCACCCCCGGCGGATTCGGTTCCTTGCCCTCTCGTTCCGCCTCTTTTCCTACCCGGAAGGGGGGCAGACCGACCCGTTCCTCTCCATACCCTGGGCTCTCATTTGCAGATACTCCCCCCATTTTTGCGACCGGTGTCTCGAAATAATCCTTTCCGCTGCCCGAATAGACCTTGACTTACTTCCCGGATTGCATACAATTTCGTGTCTTTCGGCTTTTGCCCCGGCCGTGCGGTTCCATGCGGCGCGGCCCCCTTTTTCCAACCCTTGAACGATATGCCCTCAAACGGGCAGGGACCGGCGACGATGAAGTTTTGGCGAACTCCGCTGGACACCAACCTCATCCAGGTGACTCGAGGCATCGTCCATATCATCGAGGAACGGTGCAAGGGATGCGGCTACTGCATCGAATATTGCCCACGGGACGTCCTCGAGATTTCCGCCAAGTTCAACAACAAGGGCTATCATCCTCCTCGGGTGAAGAAGCCGGACCTTTGCGTGAACTGCCGTTATTGCGAAATCATCTGCCCGGATTTCGCCATCTTTTCGGTGGAAGCGGTCCCCAGCGATCCCGCCCCGGCTCCCGCCCAATGAACCCTCATCCCCTTGCATCCCTGGAAACGTCGGGTTTTTAAGGAAGGTTCGCGGATGAAACCTGCAGTCTTGACCGGTGAACATTTTATCAGCGGAGATGCGGCCTGCGCCGAAGGGGCCCTGGCGGCCGGGTGCCGATTCTTCGCAGGGTACCCCATCACCCCCGCCACGGAGATTGCCGAACACATGGCCCACCGCCTCCCGGACGTGGGAGGGGTCTTCATCCAGATGGAGGATGAAATCGCCGCCATGGCCGCCATCGTCGGAGGGTCCTGTGCCGGGGTCAAGAGCATGACCGCCACTTCCGGCCCGGGATTCAGCCTCATGATGGAAAACCTGGGCCTGGCCGTCTGCACCGAGACCCCCTGCGTCATCGTGGACGTTCAGCGGGCGGGACCGTCCACGGGCCTGCCGACCCTGGGGGCCCCGGGAGATATGATGCAGGCCCGCTGGGGGTCCCACGGCCACTACGAAATCATCGCCCTGGCCCCGGCTTCTCCCCAGGAGCTTTTCTACCAGACCATCACGGCTTTCAATCTCAGCGAGCGGTTCCGGACCCCGGTGCTCATCATGACCGACGAGGCCGTGGGGCACCTCAATGAGCGAGTGGTCATTCCGGAATCCGGAGCCATTCGAACGGTGAATCGAACCCTCCCCAAGGGGAGGAAGGACCGGTTCAAGCCGTTCCGGGCGGGTCCCGACGGTGTGGCGCCCATGGCCGTTGCGGGCACGGGGTACGGGGTTCACATCACGGGGCTGACTCACAACGAGCAGGGCTATCCCGTCATGACCGCCGAGGCCCAGGCGGCTATGATGGAGCGACTCACGACCAAGATTCGTC
>JARKQW010000445.1 GCA_029974695.1 Syntrophobacteraceae bacterium
ACTCCCACATCGCCGATGTCGTGACCCTTCTCGCCAAGGACGAAAACGATCCCAAAGCATTTTCCGCGTTTATCGTCGAGAAGGGCACCCCGGGGTTCAAGGCCACCCACGAGGAACACAAGGTCGGGATGAAGGGGTGCAATACCGGGGAACTGAGCCTTGAAAAGTGCCGGGTGCCTGCGGAAAACCTCGTGGGCCGGGAGGGGAAAGGACTGCGAGTCACCATGTCGGCCATCGGAGACGTGGGGCGGGGCGGCATGGTGGGTTGCGCTCTGGGGCTTCATACCGCCTGTCTCGAAGCCTCCCTCAAGTTCGCCAAGGACCGGATCCTTTATGGAAAGCCCATCAGCGTCCTCCAGACCATCCAAAACAAGCTGGCCGAAATGAAGATCGACCTCGAGGCCGGACGGCTCCTGGCCTATCGCGCCGCAGCCATGCAGGACCGGGGAGAGCCCAGCAGCAACGAGTTCGCCGTAGCCAAGTACTTCACCACCGAGACCGCCCAAAAGGCCGCCAAGATGGCAGTGGACATCCACGGCGGGTACGGCTGCATGGAAGAATACGCCGTGAGCCGCTACCTGCGGGATGCCTTTGTCCTGGGACCTTCCGCCGGAACCAGCGACATCATGAAAGTGATCATCGCCCGGTGGGTTCTTGCCTGATCCGGAAATCTCCGGCGACCGTCCTGCGTCGGCTGTGGCCGGAGACTCCCATTCTCGAGGATGCGATGAAGATCGTCGTTTGCGTCAAGGCCGTTCCGGACCCCAAGGAGATCTGCAGGATTAGGATCGACCCCGTCTCCAAGACTCTGACCCGGTGCGAGGTGCCCCTCGTCGTCAATCTTCTGGACAAACATGCCCTGGAAGCCGCCCTTGCCATCAAGGAATCTTCCGGGGCCTTTGTGACCGTCCTCAGTATGGGACCTCCCCCCGCCGACCGCATCGTCAAGGAATGCATGAGCCTCGGGGCCGATCGGGGCATTCTCTTGTCCGACCGGGCTTTTGCCGGGGCGGATGCATTTGCCACCGCCCATACCCTGGCCCGAGGCATCGAGAAGGCAGGCCCCTTCGACGTGATTTTCTGCGGCATGGCGAGCAGCGATGGGGCCACCGAGTGGGTTGGGCCCCAGATTGCCGCCTTCCTGGACCTTCCCGTGGTGACCATGGTCCGAAAGTTCGAATCCCGCCAGGGCGATCGATGGCTCGTCCTGGCCGATTGGCAGAACGGGTATCGAAGGGTGGAGGTTCGCCTGCCCGCCCTGTTCACCGTCACCCGGGAGTTGAATCGCCCCCGTGCTTTGAGCTTTTCCGGGATTCTCAAGGCACGCAGCAAGACCATCGAACACTGGGACCTCTCCTCTTTGGGAGTCTCGGCCGATTCCGTGGGGGCGCAAGGTTCTCCCACCCTCGTCACCGAAATTTCCCCGGTTGAAAATCGGCGGGATGCGGAAATGCTCCGGGGAACCCTCGAGGAAAAGGCCGATCAATTCGTCTCCCGCCTTGCGGAGCTGGGAATCGTGTAGGGAAGGATGCCCCATGAAGAAGCGCTTGGGTCCGGTGTGGGTGATGGCGGAACAAAGGGGCTGCGAGGTGGAGACCGTATCCCTTCAGCTCTTGGGAAAAGCAAGGCGGTTGGCCGATGAGCTGGGCGTGGCGTGCGAATCCGTGATCCTGGGCCACAACTTGGGAGAAGCGGCCCGGAGGCTCATTGCCGGGGGCGCCGATCGCGTCTTTGTGGGGGACGCTCCCCACCTGGCCCTGTATCAGTCTCTTCCCTACCGGGACATTCTCTGTGCCCTGGTCGAGGAACATAAACCCGAGATTCTCCTCCTGGGATCGACCTTCCTGGGCCGGGAACTGGCACCCCTTGCGGCGGCCCGGTTGAAAACCGGCCTGGCCGCCCATTGCACCGGATTGCGCCATGACAAGGACGGGAACCTCGAGCAGCAAATTCCCGCCTACGGGGGGTTGATGTCCATTGTGTGCCCCAACCGGCGTCCCCAGATGGCCACGGTCGCCAAGGGAGTGTTCAAGGCGGCGGAGCCCGATGAGAACCGAAAGGGGGAAATCGTGCCCGTTCGAGTACCGGGAGAGACCGAACTCGGGGTGAGGACCCTGGAAATCGTTCAAGAAGCGCCGCCGGAAATCGAGCTCGAGGAAGCGGACGTGGTGGTTTGCGGGGGTGCCGGGGCCGGAAGCGCGGAAGGATGGGAAATCGTCCGGGAACTGGCCGTGGCGCTGGGAGCCGCCCTGGGATGCACTCGACCGGTGGTGGACGAAGGATGGGCCCCTTTGGACGCCATGATCGGTCAAAGCGGGAAAATGGTGAGTCCCCGGGTCTATATCGGGGTGGGTCTCTCGGGGGAACAGCAGCACATGGTGGGGGTTGTGGGCGCCCAATTCATGGCGGCCGTCAACCAGGACCCGAAATCCGCGATTTTCCAGCAAGTCGACCTGGGCGTCGTCGAGGATTGCCGCAAATTCCTGCCGGTCCTCATCGAGAAGATCAAGGCTTTCCGAAAAGAAAGAACCTTCTGCAGGCCTCCCTCCGTTTCGTAGGACAATTCATGGACATGGGGGTCGGCTCCCGCCTCCAGAGACGTTCGGGCTTATCCGAAAACAGGGGCCGCCTGCAGTCTTCGGACAGGCCCCCGGTATTCGGCGGGGCAACGTCCGTCCCCAAGACAGAGAGAATGGAGGGGAAACGAGCATGGGCGATATGAAGAAGCTCGCCGAACTGGTCAAGGAACTCCAAGGCCGGTTGGCGGTCTGCATGCGTTGCGGCCTGTGCCGGTCGGTCTGCCCGATTTTCGCACAAACCGGGAGGGAGCCGGACGTGGCCCGGGGCAAGCTTGCCCTCCTGGACGGAATCATCGAAGGGGTGTTCCGGGGTCCCCGCGGGGTGAATGATCAACTTCGGCGCTGCCTCCTGTGCGGCGCATGCGGTGCCAACTGTCCCAGTGGGGTAAAGACCCTCGAGTTGTTTCTCAAGGCTCGGGCCCTCCTGGCGGGTTACCTGAAGCTTTCCCCTCTCAAGAGGCTCCTGTTCCGCGCCCTGTTGCCCCACCCGAAGGTTTTTGACAGGCTGCTGGAATGGGGGTCCGGCCTCCAGGGCATTTTCCTGAAACCCGTGGACGATTTTCTAGGAACGTCCTGCGGGCGGGTGCCGTCGCCCCTGTCGGGCCGACGTCGCCTGAAGGCGCCTGCTTTGGTCCCCTTTCACCGCAGGGTGTCGTCCCTGGATCGGCCTGCAGGAAAGTCGGGACTCCGGGTGGGCTTCTTTGTGGGGTGCCTCATCGACAAGGTATTTCCCAACGTGGCGGAGGCGATCCTGGAGGCTCTCGAAAAGCACGGAGTGGGAGTCTTTCTCCCCGGG
>JARKQW010000463.1 GCA_029974695.1 Syntrophobacteraceae bacterium
AGGGCCGGTCCATTGCCCATTCCCGAGCCGAGGAGGCCCTGCAGAATGGGGACTTCCGTCAGGGTGGCGAAATACATGAAGGCGCCCACCACCGCCGAAAAGAAATTGGCCCCCAGGGAATTGCCCCCCACCAGGTTGCTCACCCATTGCGAGGGGATGATTCCCTCCGTGCCGGGTTGCCCCAGCAGGAGTCCGGCCGCCAGGATGCCGCCGATCAACAGGGGGGTGATCTGCCGGGTAAAGCCCCAGGTGGACAGAAACCATTCTTGGGCCTCCCCCCGGGTTGTGGTGATGAGCACGGTGAGGGCGACGATGCCCGCCGCGAAAGCGATGAGGGGCTCTTGGGGAAAAGAAAAGGCCAAAGCGGCCACGACAACGGCTGCAGCCACAACCTTGGCGGTTTTCACCCGGAACCAGACGTGGAGCTCGATTCCCAGGGCAACGGCAAAAGCGCCCGTCAGCCACCACTTGATTTCGTAGACGGCGTTCCAGAAACCTACCGGCTCCGAAGGCTTGCCCCAGGTGGCGCAAATCAGCAGACCCACCATGGTGCCGAAGTACACCACGTTCTGCCACAAGGGCCGCTCGACTTCCACGGGAGGCATGTGGATCGCCGCCTGCACCTTTTGCTCTTCCTCCCGGCGGAAGAAATAATGCATCAGCAATCCGATGAGAACGCTGAAAAGAACCGCCCCGACTGCACGGGCGATGCCCAGGGGCAGCCCGAGAATCCTCGCCGTGAGGACGATCGCCAGGATGTTGACGGCCGGTCCCGAGTATAGAAAGGCAATGGCAGGCCCCAGTCCGGCTCCCCGCTTCCAGATGCCGGCAAAGATGGGCAGCACCGTGCAGGAACAGACGGCCAGGATCGTCCCCGAAACCGAAGAAACCCCGTAGGCAACCGCCTTGTTGGCCGTGGGTCCCAGGTAGCGCATCACGGCAGCCTGGGATACGAAACAGGAGATGGCCCCGGCGATGAAGAACGCGGGCACCAGGCAAAGGAGCACATGTTCCCGGGCGTACCACTTGACCAGGGCCAGGGACTCCAGAACGGCGTTGGTAAAGCGCTTGCTCTCCACGGGCAGATAGAATGCCGCCAGGAACATCCCCACCACGAAAAGCATGGGCATCCAAATGGATTTCCACTCGATGAGGCCGGGCTGCATTTCCTCAAAGCTTTCCGCCGTGTCCTCTCTTGTCAAATCCTTTTCGACCGTTTGAACGTTAGCCACGATGGATTCCTCCCTCAAACCGCGAATGGAACGTCTTCAAACCTTGGGCTCCGACCCCGTCAGTACATTGATGAATAGGAATATAACAAAGTTGTGTTTCCGGGGTCAATCCCATTTTGTCAAGAATTCGGATCCGACTCTCCCTTTACCCGGTCCCGCCCCGTTCCTATCTTGGGCCAGGAACCGGGGTTTCTCTCGGCGAAAGAAAAGGGGTTCTACGTCGGCCCTCAACAGGAACGCTGAGGCGCAAGCAAGTCCGGCAAACGCGGAGCCCATGAAAGGCGAAATCGCCGACCGGCGGAGGAGACGGGATTTCGGTTGAAAGAGATCGGGTTTTCCTCCGGGGGACGGAACGAATTGCACAGCGAAGAAGGAAGCGGAATTCCTCATGAGCAAATCGCTGACGGTGGATATGGGAGAATGCGTCGGCTGTGATGCGTGCGTGGAACTGTGCCCCCGGGTCTTCCGACGGAGCCCCTTGGGCTACATCGAGGTGAAGGAAGAAAAACCCCAAGAGGACGATTGTATTTGGGAAGTCATCAATTGCTGTCCTTCGGGGTGCATCCGGTGGGAGGAGGATTGATCATGTCCTCTTTGGTACTTCCCGCGAGGCCATCGCGCCTGGGAACCCTCAAGGCCAAAATCGAGGCCTGCCTCCGATCTGAAAACCTCGAAAGGGAGCTCGAAGCCCTCGATGCTCCCCCCAAGGCCGTCCTCAACGCCCTTCTTGCCTTCCTGTGCAGCGGCGACGAGTTCTTGAAATGGAAGAGCGTGGAGGCCGTCGGGTTCCAGATGAGGAAGCTCGCGGACCGGGACATGGAATCCGCCCGGGACATGTTGCGGCGATTCATGTGGAACCTCAACGACGAATCGGGAGGGATCGGCTGGGGCATCCCCGAAGCCATGGGTGAAACGATGGCCGTACACGCCGCCCTGGCGGCCGAGTACCTGTGCATTCTGCTGTCCTACGTGCGGGAGGACGGGAATCGCCTGGAGAACCCTCTTCTCGAGAGGGGAGCCCTCTGGGGTCTCGGGAGGGTGGCCCACGCCAAGCCGGAACTCCTCCGGGATTGTTTTTCCTGCTTTATTCCCTACCTCGATTCCCCGGACCCGTTCCACCGGGGTCTCGGGGCGTGGATTCTGGGGGCCCTGGGCGCCGGGGAAGCCCGCCGGAGCCTCGATCCCCTGACGACGGATTCTTCGGAGATCCGAACGTATCTCCACGGCAAACTTTGGTCCGGGCCAGTCTCGGATTTAGCCCGGGAGGCCCTTGCAGCCTTGGACTCGACGGCCCCCGGGACGGGGCATCCCCTCCGGGAGGAGGGCAAAGAAGAGGGAAGGCCCTCGAGCTAAACGGGACCACCACGAGCTCGGATCGTTTCTGCGGGCTGCGGACAGGGAGGCGATGTCATGCGAGTGTTCATTACCGGCGGTACCGGGTTTGTGGGTACCTATCTTGTCAAGAGGCTGGTCCAAGAGGGCCACGAGGTGTCGGTGCTGTCCCGTTCCCCCGGGAAGGAATCCGGCGAACTCGGGCGGGTCCATTACGTGCAGGGAGATTCCACCCAGGCGGGTGCCTGGCAGGAAGCGGTCCCGGCCAACGATCTTCTCATCAACCTGGCGGGGGCTTCCATCTTCACCTATTGGACGGAAAAGGCCAAGAATGCCGTCCTGGAAAGCCGGATCCGGACCACTCGGAATCTGGTGGACGCCCTGTCCGGGGCCGAAGGGAAGACCACCCTTCTGAGTGCCTCCGCGGGGGGGTATTACGGAGGGCGCCTGGACGATACCCTCCTTACGGAAGACAGCCCTCCCGGCAAGGACTTTTTGGCACGGGTGGCAATGGCCTGGGAGGCTGAAGCCGGGAGAGCCGAGCACCTGGGGGTCCGGGTGGT
>JARKQW010000464.1 GCA_029974695.1 Syntrophobacteraceae bacterium
TCGTCCTCCACCACCAGGATTGTGGCCTCTCCTCTCACGAACTCGCCCCGGGGGATTTCTTCTCCCGGCCGCTCAGGCAGTGCGGGCAGGAGGATGCGGACCGAGGTCCCTTTGCCGAGCTCCGACTCCACCCCGATCAATCCCTGATGGTTCTTCACGATTCCGTAAACGGCCGCCATGCCCAGACCGCGACCCTGAAACTTGGTACTGAAAAAGGGCCTGAACAACCCGTCCAGGGTCTTTTGATCCATGCCTCTGCCGTTGTCTTCGATGGCGACAAAGACATGGAGGCCGGCTGCGAGGCCCGGATGTCGGCGGGCGGTTTCCCGGTCCAGCACCACGTTCCCCGCGCTGATTCGAATGCGGCCGACCCCATCGATGGCTTCCCGGGCATTGGTCAGGATATTGGCCAACACCATTTGCATTTGGGTGGAATCCACTTCCACGGCGGCTAGGTCCGCTGCCAGGTCCCTCTCCAGTCGAATGGTGGAAGGAACGGAATGTTGCAGGATGGCCAGGGTATCTTCCAGGAGCCTCCCAAAGGGCATCCACGTAGGCCGATACTTCCCTCCCCGGGCATAGGCAAGCAACTGGCCGGTAAGACGCACCATCCGTTCGGCGGAAATCTTCATGGGTTCGATGCACTCGGCCACGGGGTCGCTATCGGGCAGAAGCAGCTCGAGCAGTTCCACATTGCCCGTAATGGCATGCAGGGCATTGTTGAACTCATGGGCAATTCCGCCCGCCAGTTTGGCGACGGCCTCCATTTCCCGGGCTGTCTGCAGCCGACTTTCCAGGAGACCCCTTTCCTTCTCGGCCCGCTTGCGATCGGTGACGTCCCGGGCGCTGCCCTGGAACCCAACGATCCGCTGGCCCTTCTTGATGGGAACGACGTGAACTTCGAAAAACCGGTCTCGGCCGTTCTCCAGGCGGACCTCGAACGGGAAATTCTGAAGGGGTTCCTCCGTGGACAGGATTTGCCCCAGGGCCTCGACGATCCTCTCGTGGTCCTTTTCGGCCGCGTAGTCCCGGAAATTCATGCCGACCAGGCGATCCTTGGGGTACCCGCTGAACCGCTCCGTCGCCTTGTTTACGTCGGTGAAGCTCCCATCGAGGTCCAGGGTGAACATGCAATCTGCGGCGTTGTCAAAAAACGCCCGGTACTTTTCCTCACTTTCGATCAGCGTCTCTTGGGCACATCTGCGGGCGGCAATGTCAATGAAGACCCCCAGGGCTCCCATGACGAGCTCCCGGTCCCCTTCTTCGAAAGGGCAATGGACGGGCCGGTCGGCGGAGGCGTTGCCCAGGAGCAGCGCAAATCCGCTGGGCGGATCAAACCCCCACAGAAAGAACGGGACCCCGAGTGCCGAGCGCAGGGGACCCGCCGTCGGGTCGAGGGAAGTCCGGGAATCCGCGTAGAGGAATTCGGCCGGGAACGACGAGAAACGGAGCTTCGGGACAAAGGAGGGAGGAAGCCCCAGGGAGTGCAGGCAGACAAAGCTGTGGCCCTCGTCCGAGGCCTTGAAGAGGGCGCCGAGATCGACGGACAGAGTGTCCAGGAGGACCTCCAGGAAACGTCCTCCGACGGCGTCCATGCCCCCCCCGGTGCCGACGGACCGATAGGCCCTTTGGATCTGGGTCGCCAGCAGCCGGCTGCGGCGCGCCGTTTTTGCCGCATGGGTCAGTTCCTGTTGCAGTTGGAGGTTTCGCACGGTCAGGTCGTCGACCTGGCGCCGGTAAAGCTCCAGTTCATTCCGGTGGTCCTCCATCACACTTCCTCGATGCAAAAATCCGTAAGGACCCCCGCTCAATCCGGGAGGCGGGCGAGGCCCGGCAAGGGGCCGCCGCAACATCGGGGTCAAACCCCGCCGGGGGGGACCCCGGGACCCGGCTCCTCATGCAATGCACCGGCCCCTTTGACTTGGGAACCGCTGAAGGCGGAGACCCTCCCGGCACAATCGATGCGCAGAGCCGGGAGCGGTGAGGAAGGACCCGGGGAATCGAGAAACTTCCGTATCCCTCGCCGGACGGACTCGAGCACGAGCTGATGCTCGGGGGTCATGGGCTGAGCTTTTGCTCCTTGGGCGATCTCCCCAATGGAGAATGCATCGCAGCCCTTATCAAAACCGATGGATATCACGGGCACTCTTTCAAGGAGGGCCGTTCACGGATGGAGAGCTCTTCCTCCCACCTTGCTTACCCGGGAGGAAAACCGCCGGCTCTCGGCACCAGAATTACCACATTTCCCCCGCGACCACAAAAGGGGAATACTGCCTCCCGGGGCCGTGCCGCCCATCCGTGCTTCGTAGCCGGGAACCCGGTGCCCCGCCCGCCCGATGCCGGTGAAGGAAGGATTCCCTTCCCTCAGGGAGAGGGGTGAGGGAAGATCGGCCCTCCAAGTCCCACCAACCCTCTCCCCCGCTTCCGGGAAGAGGGAGGCGATGTGGGACCTTACTTCAAATCACGTTGACCCGCCGTCCGGTCGCGGAGAAGCCGGAAGGGCATCTTCCCGGCTTTGGATCGAGGGGGAGGGACGAGACGGCCCATCATGGCTCCTCTCGATCCGGAGGATTCGGGGCGGACGCATTCGTTTTTTCTCTCAAGCGGGAAGATTTATGGTACTACGCCTTACGATTGTTCCGAGGTTGAGTCGCATTCGGGATCGACGGTCCGGCCCACGAGATTCCTGGGGCCGGGGGAGCCGAACGGGGTCGGTTCCCCGGCCTTGATCTCAATTTCCGTTGCCGGACGCCTGTTTCTTGCTTGGATTCGGCGTGCCCTCCTCGTTTTGGGAAGGGCCGCTTTCAAGGTACGAACAACGATGAATGATCGCCACACAACCGGGTTTGCCGGTCCTCGAGTCGGTTCCCGGACGGAAACGGCGGACCTCCGGTTCGGGGGTGCCTCTTCCGGGCCTTCGATCCCGTTTCGTCGCCCTCTCTTCTGGATCGGGCTCGTCTCCTTCTTTCTCCTGTTTGCCGATCTGGGCTCCTACGCCCTCATCGAAGGCGAAGCCATGTACGCCGAGATCGCCCGGGAAATGCGCGTGAGCGGGGACTACATCACGCCCCATCTCAACGGGACCCGCCATTTCGACAAGCCGGCCTTCCTTTACTGGCTGATCGCCCTGAGTCAGGGCCTGCTGGGGGAAACGGAATCGGCCGCCCGCATGTGGCCGGTTCTGGCCACCTGGGGAACCATTTTCGTGGTGGCCGGGATCGGCAGCTCTCTTTACGGGAGTACCGCATCCCGGCTGGGCGCTCTGGTCTTTGCCGCCTGCACGGGGCCTCACATCTTCGGGCGTTTGGCCATGCCCGACGGCATTTTGTGCTTTTGGATCGCCCTGGCCGTTTTGGGGTACGTGCGGGGGTATCCCCGGGAGGGGGATCCAACCGGGTGGCGCCGGCTGATGTTCGCAAGCCTGGGATTTGCCGCCCTGACCAAGGGGATCCTGGGATTGGGCCTGGGATCCGCCGTGATCGGACTTCACGTTCTTCTTGGCGGGGGCCTGCGCCGTTTTCTCACCTGGGACCTGGTCGCGGGCGTTCTGCTCACCCTGCTCGTCGCCGTCCCGTGGTACGGGGCCCTGGGGATCCGAAATCCCGACTTTTTCGGCTATTTTTTCATTCGCGAGCACCTTCTGCGTTTCACGGGCCAGAGGTATCCCCGGGACGAGTGCCTGTCCCTTCCGGTGTTTCTGGCCTTCACCTATGTCTGGACCTTCCCCTGGCCAGCGGTTCTGCCCCCGGCCCTGGTTCGAGGATTCAAGCGGCTTCGCCTCGAGGGCCTCCGAAAATCCCCGGACCTCTTACCCCTTGTCTGGATCTTCGTCGTCTTGGGCCTCTTTTCCGCTTCCCAGTCGCGTCTCGAGTACTATGCCCTGCCCTGTCTCCCGGCTTTTGCACTGCTCATGGGCAAATACTGGGAGGAACTCTCGAGGGACACGGCGCAGGATCGGTCTCGGAAGGCCGCGGGCATCGCCCTGGGCATCCTTACCGTCCTGCTGGCCATGGCCGCCCTTGCGGCCATGATCATCCTGGGTCCCCAGAAAGAGGTCATCTTCCACGCTTTTCAACAGAACTACCCCGATGCGGGCTGGGTCGAGGGACCCGTCCAGCTCTCCATCCTGGACCGGATCCATTTTCCCACCATCGCCACTTTGCTGGGTACGGCAGTATGTATGGGGTTGGCAACGGCGGCGCTTTTCCGGGGCCGGACCGTCTGGAGCGTTCGGATTTTGGCGGGAATGATGATCCCCGTTTTCCTGCTGATTCACTGGGGATTCCGGGTGATGGAGCCTTACCACTCGACCCGGGCCATGGCGGAGATCGTCCGGCAGGCCGCAACCCCCGACCACATCGTGGTCTTCACGGAGCCCCACGAATACATGTGGGTCGGCGGCATCACGTACTACACGAAAAGGTTGGTCCATATTCTCAAGGACCCTCGCTACGACCACGTTTCCACCCGGCGCCGGGAACCCCCCCAGCGTTTTCTCGACAACACCGAACTCACGGCGCTTTGGACCTCCGACAAACCCGTGCTTTTGGTCGCCGACGTAACCCGCAGGGACGTTCACCCCATCCTGGCGGCGGCCGGGTCGGTCGAGGTAGTGGCCAGGATCGGCAATCTCGTGACTTACGGCAACCAGGGGGGATCGACCCCGGCCCAACCGCTCCCGGGCCCTTCCCACTGGCCTTCCCCGTCGCAATAGTGGTACAATTCGCCTCAATCGGACCCGGGACCCGGGGGAAAGAGCACTGAACCCCGTCCTTCCCGCATCCTCCGGAATCAGGTCGGCAGAACACAGGAGTCCTACCATGGCGCAGTTGCCTTCATCCGACCGAGCGGACACGCCCCGGGAGCCGGACGGGGTGGTCATCAAGCCTCCCGTCCTGTTCATTCGGACCTTCTTTCGGATTGCGCGCGCGATCCTCTCCATCCTCATGGCCGTCGGGGCCGCGGTCGCCATCTATGGGGCCCGCTTGGGCATGGAATCCAAATTCAGCGAAAACTGGCCCTCGGTTTCCGGGATCATCGTCACGTCCCGGGTGGAAAGACCCCCGGGGGCCGAGGCGGGCGGTCTGCAGGCCATGATCGTCTATGAATACTCGGTAGCGGGCAAAAAATATAAAGGGAACCGGGTCTCCTTCAACCAAAGCAGCGGCTTTGCCCCCGATGATCCCCGAAAGCTCACGGCCCGGTACCCGCGCAATGCGTCCGTCAGGGTCTATTACGATCCCGGAGCACCCCAAAAGTCGGTGCTCGAACCGGGATTCATGGCCGCCTCCCTGATTCCCGTTGGAATCGGCATTCTTCTCCTGGGGATCGGGTTGGCCGGAACCCGAAGCATCCGTGCCAAGGAAAAGACTTTCGAGCAGGAGGAAGGGCTCTCGGCCCCGGAAAAATCCGCGGAACCGCCTCAACCTCAACCGGTGCCGTCGGTTTCTCCCGGACAGAAGCGACCTGGGAGCAAGATTCCCGTCAAAAAACCCGGTTGGGTTTATCCCTCCCGGCAGCCTTCCGAACCCGGGCCCCTTCCGCCGCCCCTCCCGGGGACGACGGAATCGCCGTTGCACAAGCTCCTTCGCTATGCCCTGCTCGCCTGGCTGGTCGTCATGCTCTGCCTGGCTTTTCTTCGCCTGGACTGGTTCAAGTCCTGACACACCGCGCCCCCCCGGCGCGCAACGGACCAGGAAGACAGGTCCCTTTCGGGGAAAACACCTTCGGCCCTTCAAGGAGCTCACAGGCCATGACATCCCGCATCGAGAGCGCAACTTCCCGGCCGGCGGTCATTTTCGACATGGACGGAGTCCTGGTGGATTCGTACCAGGCCCATTTCGAAAGCTGGCGACGCCTGGCGGAAGAATGCGGAAGGTCCCTCACCCGGGACGAGTTCTCCTCCCTCTTCGGCCG
>JARKQW010000465.1 GCA_029974695.1 Syntrophobacteraceae bacterium
TTCCCGGGCGATGCGATTCAACTTCACCAGGGGAGTGTTCCCCACGGTCTTGGAAACGTCCTCAAAGATTCGACCCACCATTCACTCCCTGAAAAAGGATCGAGAAGCCTCAAGCGGATCCTCCTACCCATGTCCCCTCCACAGCGGCATCACGCACCCTTGTAGACCAGTTCCGGCTGTTTGAGAAACACCTTGGTGTCGGGCGGAACGGATTCCGTAATCCACACGTTTCCTCCAATGACCGATCGCGCTCCGATCACCGTGTCCCCCCCCAGGATCGTTGCGCCGGAATAGATGATGACGTCGTCCTCGATGGTAGGGTGCCGTTTTTGGTCTCGGAGAGACTCCACGGCATTCTTGGGGAGGGAGAGAGCGCCCAGGGTTACGCCCTGATAGAGTCTGACCCGGTCCCCGATTTCCGTGGTCTCTCCAATGACGACTCCGGTGCCGTGGTCGATAAAGAAACTTTCACCGATCCGCGCCCCGGGATGAATATCGATGCCCGTGTGGCTGTGGGCATACTCGGTCATGATTCTGGGTATTAGGGGAATCTTCAGCCGGAGAAGCTCATGGGCGACACGATAAACGGTCACGGCCAAGAGTCCGGGATAGCTGAAAATCACCTCGTCGTAGCTCCCGGCCGCAGGGTCCCCCTCCATAGCCGCCCGCACATCGGTGGCGAGGATGTTTCGCAGCTCCGGCAGCCTCCCCATGAAACCAACGGCCGCCTGTTGTCCCAACGCCTCACATTCCACACAAGGCAGATTGTGGCGGATGCAGTCATGGCGGAGGGCCCGGGTGATCTGCTCCGAAAGACCCTCAAAGAGGGCGGTTGCTTCCTGGCCCAAATAGTACTCGAGGTTGAACCCATCCAAGCGCTCCCGGGTGAAATAGCCGGGATACAGAATCCGTCGCACCCTGTGAATGATGTCGATGACGGTCTCCCGGGAAGGAATGGGTTCCGGCCCCACATGATCGAAACATGTCTCCACTCGGCACGATTGCACCAGAGCCTCCACAACCCCCGGGATCTCTTCTCGATATTGGCGGCGAACGTCCACCTCGATCTTGCACTGCTCGTGGATGGCGGCATCTCTCATAGGTTTGGTGCTTCTCCTCATGGGATTTTGAGCGGACCCGATTCCGCGGGAACCCGCGGGCATGATCAGCCCGGATATATATCCTATAGGACTAGTAGAGTATAGACACGAAATCCCCTTGTCAACTCCCCCCCCCGATGCGGATTCCGAAACCATGCTCGCATTCAGTGCAGGCTTGACCGGCCGCTCCATGGAGGCTTGACGTTGGGAAGCAATGCCCCAGGCGTGTGCCGGCCGTTTTGTGAGGTGGGAGATTGCACCATACCCCGGGCAGGGGATTCTTGCCCGGGGTATCGGGGGAGGGATCGTGCGCCGGGGAGATCAAATTCTTCTTGGTAGGAGAAGGAGGAAGCCGCAGGGCTTGCAGCCACAGCGGACCGAGGCGGCCTGGGGTCGGGGAAGGGGAAAATGCAGCGGGACCGGGGGCAGACGGATGAGCTTCCCGACCCCACCGGCGTTATCCTTCTCGACGGGCAATTTCCGGGGAACCCGGAAGGGTCTTGGCGCCGATGACCGTGCCCGTGGGGGAAGGATGGTCCAGATCGGTCTTGGGGGCGGTCCCGGGCTCAGGAGGGGGGGAGCGCAGGACCTTTCTCAGCCCACCAAGCACCGATGCGGAAAACCCGCTTGCGATTTCTCCCAGCGTACGTTTGTTCTTCCTGGCACTCCAACCGGGTGTCTGGGAAGGTTCCGCGTCTGCAGGCTCTTTCACGCTGAATTCTTCCTTGAAATCCAGCACCAGAGGCTCGTCGATGGGGACCTTGCCTTCCCCGGCAAAAGGCGGGCACTTCTCTGCGCCGACGGACTCTCTTGTCCGAAACTCCTGGGCTAGACCGTACGCCACCAGGACCGCTCCCACCAGAATGGCGAAGCTGCATAGGAATATCATGGCTGATAACGGCACGACACACTCCTCTAGGACCCCCGTTTCATCCGGGGCTTCGGGGATCGGTTACGCGAAATCTCTTCCCCTGCCGTGCCGGGTAGGTCCGGGACCCCGCAGGGCATCTTCGGAGATGGTGATGGTTGTATCCTTAATGAGCCGCTGATCTTTCCAGACTCGAATCCGCACTCGCACGGAATGGGGACCGTAGTCCAGGGGTTCCGCCAGTACCAGTTCCCGGGTTCTTAGGTTGTGGTATTTCACCGGGCGAGAGATTCGGGCTGCTTCGGCCCCGGCTTTCCGGCTGATCCACCGGAAGCCGTCCTCGTCACGGGCCTTGGAGGCTTTGACACTGCGGGAGCGGCCGCTCGCAGCGGCAGTCCCTTGCTTCTTTCCGGAGTCTCTTGAGGCAAGGGTCGTTTTTGTCGCTTTTCCCTTCTTGCCTTTCTCACCGGCGGTTTGGGAGGAAGCAGCCTTGGTTCCGGGCATCTCGAGTTTCTTTCTCGCCAGATTCGCCTCCCTGGCCCGAAGCTCTTCCTGAGCCCGCCGCTGCTCCTCTCGAACCCGCCGTTTCTCGGCCTCGACGCCGGCAGCAAGCTTTTCCACCTCCTGCCGCTTTTCTTCGATCTTCTTCCATTCTTCGGCGGCGGCGGACTGATTTTCCTGCTGCAGCGTCTCCATCTGTTTGAGGGCGTCCTTGCCCTTTTTTTCCACCACCGACATGCTGATGCCTGCGATTCCTGCGGCGATCAACCCGAAGCCGAGGCCGAGAAGTGTCACCTTTTTGATCACTGGATGCTCCTCCTAAGGGCTCACAAAAGCCCATCGCGATCCGTTATCCACCCTACAGGTAGAACATGAAGGAGAACCCCGGGAAGTAGAAGAAGGGGAACGGGTAGTAATAGTAGGAGGACCAGTAGTAGTAAGGCCATCCGTCACCCCACCCATAGTAGCCGCCCCAGTAGGGTCCTCCCCAGCCGCCGTAGTAGTAATAGCGGTTTCCTCTCCAATAATGATGGTGGTGACGACCGTCCCAGTAGCGCCCATGGTTGTACCCATAACGCCCGTTCCAGTATCGGCCGTGGTTGTATCCGTGGCGGCCGTCCCAATACCTTCCGTTGTAGCCGTAGCGATAGCGATCGTAATGGCGGCCGTTCCAGTGGCGCTTGTTGTCGTAAGCGCGTCGGGAGTACTGTTTATTGCTGGGCCCCGCGGCGCGTGCGGCATTCCTCAAACGGAAGTCACCCATTTGACCTCGGTACCGGTTGGCATGGACCTGGTTCCGGTAGCCCCGGTTCACAGGTCCTCGATTGATGGCGCGGTTGGAGTTCATGGGGCGATTAGACGAGATGTGATGCCGCCCGCCCCCTCCGGCATTGTGCTGCCGAGCCGCATAGCTGGGGACGACGAAGGCGAGCACGGCCAGAAAGACCATGGCACTTGCCGTGTATTTGATTCTTGCCCGGTTCATGGGGTTACCTCCGATTTCTCATTTCACTGCCGTCGCTTTCAGACCTCGACCTGTTGACTCCTATGACGATTACCGGCCTGAGGGGGTCTACAAGATCTTTCAAGATTCTTTGCGCAATACGGAGGGAAAAAAGGGAAACCGGATGTCTGCATTGTGATCGAGCTCCCGGACTCCCGGCGGATCCGTCAGCATTCCGAGGGAGGAGGTCCCAAAGCATTCGGAGCCCGCGCCCCCGGGTCCCGGGATGGATGTCGGAGACCGGCCGGGGAGGGGCGCAAGATTTCCATGAACGGGGGGGATGGGGCGTTGGGGGCGGCGGTTATTCGAAGGCCTGTCGTCCCTTGAGGGATCGCTCCAGGGTCACGCGATCCGTGTACTTCAGGTCTCCCCCCATGGGAATGCCGAATGCAATGCGCGAGACCCGCACCTTGTGGGACTTGATCAGCCTCGACAGGTAGTGGGCCGTGGCTTCTCCTTCGTTGCTGGGATTGGTGGCCAAGATCACTTCCCGAATGTTTTCCTCCGGAAGGCGTTTCAGAAGCTCCGCCACACGGAGGTTCTCAGGACCTACGGCATCCAGTGGGGCCAGCGCTCCCTCGAGAACATGATATCTTCCCTTATAAGACCCCGACCCCTCGATGGCCAGAAGGTCCGCCATGGTTTCGACCACGCAGATCTCCCCCGTATTCCTGGCGGGATCGGCGCAGATGCCGCACAGTTCCGAATCCGTCACGAGAAAGCATCGGGGGCAGGTCCGGATTCGTTTCTTCATCTCCTGGATGGTTTCCGCCAGGGATTCGGCCTCTCCCGGAGAGGCCTGAAGCAGGTGCATGGCGATGCGCGTTGCGCTTTTCTCCCCCAAACCGGGGAGTTTGCTCAAAATGCCGATGAGCTTTCGTAGAATGGGAGGATAGGCATTCATGAGGGCAATGGTTGCCTTTCTGGGGAAGGTCTTTTCAGTAGGGAGGGGCTCCCGTAGGGCCGAAAGACGAACACGGAAAAGTCGCGACAGCCGCGAAAAAGCATTCAGAAGAGTCCCGGGATTTTGAGACCGGGGATGCTCAAGCCTCCGGCCAGCTTGCCCACCTCTCCCGCCACCATCTCCTGGGACTTGCGGAGGGCATCGTTTACGGCGGCGACGATGAGGTCCTGGAGCATTTCAATATCGTGGGGATCCACCACCTGGGGATCGATCTTCAGATCGAGCAACTCCTGGCGGCCGTTGACCCTCACCGTGACCATGCCCCCTCCGGCGGAGGACTCTACGGTCTTTTGGGCCATTTCCTCCTGCATTCTTGCCATCTTCTCCTGCAATGCCTTCACTTGTTGCATGGGATTGAACCCTTTCACCATTGTGTCGCCTCCATCGAGTCTCCTCCCCATCCGTTTAGGGGGAATCGTTTCCCAAAAAGTCGCCGTCCGGGGAACCCGAGCCGGGATCGACCCCGGTCCGTTTCCCGGAACCCGTTCGCAGGGGTTTGATGTCCAGGAGTTCGCCTCCCAAGATTTCCAGGGCATCCTGGAAGACGGGGTTCTCCATGACCAGCCGGGTGTGATTGATGCGCGTCTTTCGACTCCTGGGCCGATCGGGAGAATCCGCCGAAGGGGTAGGCCGGACCTCCACCTTCCATTGGAACGGGTTTGAAAAGAAAGTCAAGGTTGCTTCGGAGAGATTTGCCAGGGTCTGAGGTTCGGAAACCCGGTCCTTGAAGAGCTCGAGGACTTCCAACGTCAGGGTCCCGTCCGGGTTGGGCAGGACCCGGCTGTTCTGAAGCTTTGCCCCCAAAACCGGGTCACGGTCCTGAATCCATTCGAGGAAAGAAGACCATCTTTGGGCCGCTTCTTCGGCCCTCACTGCCCGTTGGGGGGCGGGGGGAGCCGGGGAATCGACCCCCCCGGGAGGCATCGAGATCTCCAAGGGTGCCAATGGTTCCGAGGAAACCGCCGGCGGCGCAACGGGAGGGACGGAGGGCGTGCACCCGGAAGCCCGACGGGGTTCGGACGGCTCGGAGTCCCTGCCCTTGAGCGCCTGTTCCAACTGTGCGATTCTTCCCATCAGCTGTTCCAGGGAAGAGAGTCGAGGCAGTTGCGCCAGCCTCACGAGAAGCATCTCCAAGGCCATCTTGGGAAGGGTGGATCTCCGGATTTCCTCCTCTCCCTTGAGTAGCATCTGGATATAGAGATAGAGGGACTCCGTGCTGGTCTTGCGGACGTCTTCCTGCAGGATGCCCTTTTCGTCTTCGGGAAGATCCGGCTGCACCGATCCTTCGGTTTCCGCCAGGGAAAAAAAGAGCAGATTCCGGAAATGGTCGCACAACTGCTGGCATACCCGCCTGCTGTCGATCCCCCTGCGATACAGGTCTGCGGCTACCCGGAGGCATGTGGGCAGATCCCCTTCCAGGATGGCTCGTCCCAGTCGGTGAACGCTCCTGCGGTCCACCACTCCCAGAAGGTCGAGGATCTCCTCATCGGTCAGATCCTCGCCGCTGAATGCCAGGAGCTGTTCCAACAGGCTCTGAGCGTCGCGCATGCTGCCGTCGGCTTCCCGTGCAACGGCGTAATAGACGGAGTCGGACAGCCGGGTGTGCTCCCGGCCGACAATCTTCTTCAGGTGCTGCACGGTCAAGTCCATGGGAATTCGACGAAAGTCGAATCTCTGGCACCGGCTGAGAATCGTTGCCGGGATTTTGTGAGGTTCCGTGGTGGCCATGAGGAAAAGCACATGCTCCGGAGGTTCCTCCAAGGTCTTGAGGAGGGCGTTGAAGGCCTCGGTGGTGAGCATATGAACTTCATCAATGATATAAACTTTAAACCGGCTCTTGCCCGGGCGATACCGAACCGTCTCCCGGAGCTCTCGAATGTTGTCGATGCCGCGGTTGGAGGCCCCGTCGATCTCGATGACGTCCATGGAATTGCCTTGGGTGATCTCCTGACAATTGGAGCATTCATTGCACGGAAGGGAGGAAATTCCTTTTTCGCAGTTGAGGCATCTGGCGAGGATTCGGGCAACGGAGGTCTTGCCGACTCCCCGGGATCCGGTGAACAGGTAAGCATGGGCAATGCGCTGGGATTCGACGGAATTGCGAAGGATTTGGGTTACGTGAGGTTGGCCGATGACCTCATCGAAGGTCTGAGGGCGCCACTTTCGTGCTAAGACTAAGTAAGGCATGGGTCCGCCGAAAATCCTCGACAGGGAGATAGCTGGATGAACACCTGGGATGCAGGGGAAAAGTGGCGGAGAGAGAGGGATTCGAACCCTCGGTACACCTTTTGGGCGTACACACGATTTCCAGTCGTGCTCCTTCAGCCAGCTCGGACATCTCTCCGCAAAATAACGGGCGACCGCTTCCGCGGGCAGGTTGTGGTTCTATGGCGGAGAGGGTGGGATTCGAACCCACGTGCCCTGCTCTTCACAGGACAAGTCGATTTCGAGTCGACCCCGTTACGGCCACTTCGGTACCTCTCCCCTAAGCCTGTTCCCTCTCTGAGCGCCGTTCCTGAAAAAACCGCCGGAGCAGCTCGGCGCTTTCGGCCGCCCTTACGCCCGGCACAACCTCGATATAATGATTGAAAACCGATACGGTTGTCAAGTCCACAGCGCTTCCCAACGCCCCGGATTTCGAATCGTACGCCCCGAAGACCAAGGTCCGCACTCGAGCGTGGAGCAGGGCTCCATAACACATCACACAAGGCTCCAGGGTCACATACAGAGTGGTTCCCGGCAGTCGGTAGTTCCCCAGCACCCGAGCTCCTTGCCGAAGGACCAGGAGCTCGGCATGAGCGCTGGGGTCGCAGAGCCCCAAGGGTGCATTGTGTGCCCGGGCCAGAAGTTCGCCGTCCTTTGACACCAAGACGGCCCCCACCGGGACCTCGGACTCCCCGTAGGCCGACCGGGCCTCCTCCAAGGCCACTCCCATCCAGCGATGGTGCTCCTTGCTCAGAATCGCCTCCTTCCCAAAGGCCGCGACCGTCGGAAGGCCGTCTCGGGTCCCGTGTTGCCCGGAAGCAGGGGCTGCCTGCCGTGAAGGGGAGTCCATCCAACCCCCCTCCGGAGAATCCTCTGCCGTTTTCCGGAAGAAACCGCCGTTCGCCCCCCGGAGGCCCCAAGGAAAAACCCCTTCACCCTTGGACCTTCTAGGGGGCCCTGCCATTAGCACAAATGTACCGTATCGAAAAGCCCTTTTATGTACTTGGCTTCAAAGCGGGTGGATCTTATAATACGTGCCGTTCAAGGATTCCGTAAGCCGGTTGCCCGGGGCCGATGAGGATTTGGGAGTCCCCGGGAAAATCCACCGGGATTGTACGGGCGTGTCCCCGGACCTCGGGAGAGAGGGATCCAGATTGGGCGTTCAGCCGTTAGTTTGGCAATCTCCCGTGGTTTAGCTGCTTTGGCTTCCCCCGGCAGGGGACGTCCGATAATGTTGAGATACAATACCAAAGTGCTGACGACCAACAGCGAATCGCTCAATTCGGGGGAGAATCATGGACCCGAGCCCAGAGTCCAACGAAAGCTGCTTTGTCCCCCTGGCGGGGCTAAAGCGCGTCTATGAGCCGAAGAAGAGGGGGGAAGGCGCCAAGAAGCACCCCTGCCCCGATTGCCATTTTTGCCAGTTGTGTTCCGAGGCCCGTTGCCATTCTTGCCGGGGTTCGGGAAATATAGGGGCAAAGAACCCGGGCCGAAAGCTCTCGCTTTTGGACCAGATTTGCCTCTACGAGAGAATCAATACAAAGGCGGATGAGTAACTGTTGCGTCTGATGCGACCTCAAAAGGCGGCGGAAGGAATTATGGCGGAAAGAACCTCGACAGGGTTTGGGATCCTCGGCATCGTTTTGGTTTCATTGATTCTTCTTCCATGCTTTCTCAATCCTCCCGACCTGGCGGCGCAGGAGACCCGTCCTTCCCAGGAGCCCCTTTCATCGCCCCAAGGCCAATCCCGCGTGGCCGAAGACACCGCTTCCCGCTGGCGAGCCGCCCTCTGGGAAGCCGTGCCTGCGGAGCTTCTGAGCGACTCCGGCCCCGGAACCCTGGTGGATGTCTACGGCCAAAACGATTGGAAACCCTTGTTTTTTGACTTCCGATTCCAACTCGCCCCCGGAACCGCTTTGTTTCTCAAGAGACTGGAGGACCTGGAAAGCGACGCCGTCAACCCCGCAAGCTTTCCCCTGGATTCCCTGAAAAAGGGACTCAAGGAAGTCGAAGAGCTCCGGGCGGCCCTCCAGCCCACTCCGGCGGCCAACCAGGATCGGACTGGGGCGAATCCTCCCGGAGCCGGACAAGAGGCTTCCCCATCCCCGCCGCCCTCCCAAGCCTCGGTTGCCTCCCAACCCGCCCCTGCAAACGGGGAAACGGACCGGCTGAGCGATGTGGAAAGAGATCCCCGTTATTTGCAGCTCCTAAAAGTCGCCTCCGAGACGGATGTGAAGCTGGGGGCCTGCCTGATCCGCTTTGCCCAGGAAATGAATCCCTTTTCTCCCGAGCTTCGAGAGAAGGTCCTCTTGGGGAAGATGTCCATGGCCGAGTTTCTCGAGGCCGTTGTTCCCAATTCGCCTCATTACGCCACCTTGCGAAAAGCCCTGACCAAGTACCGCAGCCTCGCGGCCCAGGAGCCATGGCACCGCTTCCATTCCGGAAAGACCCTGCGCCAGGGAGATTCGGGCCAGGAGGTGTCGAATCTTCAGAAAAGGCTTGCCCAGGAGGGGTTCTATTCGGGGAAAATCTCGGGGCATTTCGACCATGCCACGGCCGATGCCGTCCGCAAATTTCAGCGATACCACTTGATTGACGCGGACGGGGCGGTCGGTCAAAGAACCAAGGATTGGTTGAATGTCCCTTACAATAAGAAGGTCCGGTTGCTCCAGGAGAGTCTCAAGCAGCTTCGGCAGAGTCGGGCCCGGCCTTACGATCGATACGTTCGCATCAACATCCCCCAATTCATGCTCGAATACTACCGGGACGGGAAGATCCAGGCGGAACACCGGGTCATTGTGGGCAAGGCCGCAGGGAAAAAGGTGAAGGTCCAGGGGCGCTGGATGGGAGAAAATCAAACCCCCTCCATCAGCAGTGTCATCGACCAGGTGGTGTTCAACCCCCGATGGTATGTATCCGATCGCATCCGTCGAGAATTGGCCGATGAGATCGCAGCGGACCCCAACTACCTCGACAAACACGGCTACGTGAAGATGTCGTCCAATTATCCCTGGGGAGAGCCTCGCCTCTTTCAACTCCCGGGACCCGGGAACCCCTTGGGGCGGGTGAAGTTCGAGTTCTCCAACGCCTACGCCATCTTCCTTCACGATACGCCCAAGAGACACCTTTTTCAGCGAGCCAAGCGGGATTTTTCCCACGGATGCATCCGGGTGGAAAAGGCCCGAGAACTCGCTCAACTCCTCCTGGCCGACGATGGGAATTCGGCCGTGGGAAAAACGGAATCCTTTCTCGAAAGCTACACACGCCAGACTTTCGTGAAATTCAACCAGCCGGTCCCCATTATCATCGAGTACGTTCCCGCCTCATCGGACGGCAACGGCCAGGTGGTTTTCTGCGGCGACCTGTATGGATGGTTCGCGGAGGAGGGGACTCAGCGGTCGTAGGCCGTTGGGGCCCGATCCCGCATACCATCCTCCTTCGACACCACAATTCCAGTGTTATCAAAGCGCTGTATTCAATAGCAGATTTCTTGGTTTACAAAGAATTATCCTCGTGCGGGATATCTGCACCCTGAGGCCGGACCAGGATGTATTTGTTTATTATACACTATATTCAATTAGTTATCCGGTTCTATAAAAAATTGTATGGTCCATTCGCGAAAAAAGGTTTGACACCCATCCTTTTTTTCGGTAGTGAAGGGCATCTCTGTTGGACTCCCTATCGTACAGGCCAATAATCTTAGTTGTTGATGAGTCATTAATAGGAGGGGGATTGAATGAGGCGTTTTGACTCCTGCCTAAGAATGAGGCTAACTCCATTGTGCCTTATTTTAACGTGTATTCCGGCAGTTATGTTGGGCCCCAACGACGTTCTCGGCATCACCGCCTCGGTGGGCCAGCCGTACCATGGGCGGCTGGTCAACGGAGTTCCCTTCCCCAACCAGTTCCAAGGGTACACCCTGCGGGACCAGGAGCGCTCCTACACCACTCCCGAAGTGGTGGGTGCCGTGCTGGACGCGGTGGAACGGGTGCGGGAACAGCATCCCGGCACCTGCGACCTTTTCGTGGGGGACTTTTCCGTCCAGGGGGGCGGGTGGTTGAACCATCACCGTTCCCACCAGAACGGGCGGGATGTGGACCTGGGCATGTACCTCAAGGGGAATCGAGCTGCGGACACATTTGTCTCCATGAACGAAGACAATCTGGATGTCCCCAAGACGTGGTGCCTCGTTGAGGGTCTTCTTCGTTCCCAGCGTGTGCAGTACATCTTTCTCGATCGAAGAATCCAGCGGCTTTTGCATGACTACGCCGCCTCCCGGGGTGCGGACTCCGCATACCTGGAGCGCATTTTCGGGGGGGGCTTCGGACGTTCCGTCATCAATCATGTGGCCAACCATCACGACCACATTCACGTCCGATTCTACACCCCATGGTCCACTCTGGCCGCTCATGTGGCAGGAATGGACGAACAGAAGCGGACGGTCATCGAAATGGCCCAGCAGGCATTCCTCCCCAAGAAGGTAAACTACTACGTCAAAGGCAACGAAAAGAGTCTCGAATCCCTGGCCCGGAGCTTCGGCGTGCAGTATCGGGACCTGTGTCGATGGAACCAGCTGAGCGGGAACTCTCCCATTTCTCCGGGTAGTTGCCTGGTTTTTTACAAAAGGGGGTTTGAGCTGGAGCCGGTTCACCTGGCTCAGGCCTTGTCGCCGAACTTTGAAGCCCCCGGGGTGCATCTGGCCGCTTTGCGCCCCGTGCGTCCCGAGACCCCGACGCCTCCTCCGGATTCGGTCTCCGATGCCGTGGAGGAGGCCCCCGCTGCGGTGGTGAGGCACGTGCCTCGGGAGAAAAGGGTCGAGCCTCCTTCCACTGCTTCCTACACCGTTCAGCGGGGAGACACTCCGGCCTCCATCGCCAGGAAGAACAAGATGGAGCTGAGGGCGCTGCTCCAAATGAACGGCTTCAAGAAGGTCCCCCAACTCAAGCCCGGTCAAAAACTCAAAGTGACGGCCGGCCGTTCTTCCGGGTCCGTGACCGCCGCCTCTTCGACGAGCTCCGGGTTCGGGCGGCACGACATTTCCACTCGACAGACCGTCATGACGGACGCGTCGAGAGGAAAAGGCACCACCACGGTCACCTACACCTCCGTCAAGGGGGATACTTTGGCCAAGATTTCCAGGAAGAGCGGGATCCCCCTGGACGCCTTGTGCCAACTGAACGCAATGAAGAGGAACGCCCCACTGAAACCGGGCCAAAAAATACGGCTGGCCCAGGGGGCAACGATGTCCAAGGGCATGGGCCCGACGTCGGAACCTGGCCGAATGAGCGATCGAGGACCCAAAGCCGTCTCCAAATCCCCCGACAAGAAAGCTGCCGTAGGCAAAGCCGATCCCAAAAAGAACCTTTCCAAGGTCAAGGCGGTTCCCGCCAAGCCGGTCGCCGAGCCCAAGAACGGAGCTTCCAAGAAGGTAGCGGTTCAAGGTAAGGATGCGCCCCAGGGGAAGAAAGCCGCCGCGACAAAGGGCGTGAACCCGGCCAAGAACGGGGCCCAGGCATCGGGGAAATCCGTGGGAAAAACGGCCCCTGAATCCAAAGCGGCTTCTTCCGCCACGGCAGCGAAGACTTCCGCATCCCCCAATGCCAAGAGCAAGGCCGGCTCCTCTTCCAAGGAAAAGGTGTCCGCCTCCGTGAAGAAGCCTGCACCCGCCGCCCCTGGAAACGCCAAAGGGAACACCGTAACCACGGCGAAGACTTCCAAGCAGGTGGCGACCAGGCGATGAGCCGAGGGTACCGGGGGAATACCCGTTGATTGGGTCTTTTCTTCCGATCTAAATTCTGTTAGATAACCGAGCTCCCAACGGGCACAGGCAGTGAGTGCCCGTTTTTGTTTTATTCTGCGACCGTCCTGGTCGGCGAGAAGTTCTTATGGAAAGGAGTGCGGCAGAGTTCCTTATGGTTGAGGATCTTTCCAAAATTCGGAACATCGGGATCAGCGCCCATATCGATTCGGGGAAAACGACCCTTACGGAGCGCATCCTGTACTATACCCAGAGGATCCACGCGATCCACGACGTCAAGGGCAAGGACGGAGTGGGGGCCACCATGGACTTCATGGAGCTCGAGAAGGAGCGAGGCATCACCATTCAATCCGCTGCCACCCATTGCACATGGGCGGACCATCCCATAAACATCATCGACACTCCCGGCCACGTGGATTTCACCATCGAGGTCGAGCGCGCCCTGCGGGTCCTGGACGGCGCGATCCTAGTCCTCTGCTCCGTAGGAGGGGTCCAGTCCCAGTCCGTGACCGTGGATCGCCAGATGGTGCGTTACAGGGTCCCCAGGCTCGCGTTCATCAACAAGTGCGACCGAACGGGTGCCGATCCCTTCCGGGTGGTCCGTCAGCTCAAGGAAAAACTCAATCACAACGCCGTTCCTTTGCAGGTCCCCGTAGGGTTGGAGGGGGATCATGAAGGGGTAATCGACCTCATTGCCATGCAAGCCGTGAGGTTCGAGGGGGATCACGGCTCCGTGGTCACCCGGACGGAAATCCCCGCCGAGCTCATGGATCTGGCGATGAAGCACCGCGAAGAAATGCTGGATGCGGTTTCCCTCTATTCCGACGAGCTCACCGAAGCGATCCTGGAAGAGCGCGTGACGGAGGACTTGATTCACGCAGCCGTTCGCGCGGGGACCCTTTCCCTGCAGATCACTCCTGTCCTCATGGGGTCCGCCTATAAGAACAAGGGAGTCCAACCGCTCCTGGACGCCGTATGCCGCTATCTGCCCAGTCCCATGGACAAGAGCAACGAAGCCCTGGACCTGGATCGGGACGAAGCCAAGGTGGACCTGTTCAACGCCCCGGACCTGCCCCTGGTGATGTTGGCCTTCAAGCTCGAAGTCGGGCGTTACGGTCAACTCACCTATGTGCGCCTTTACCAGGGCACCCTCCGAAAAGGAGACACCATCGTCAACGTGCGCTCCGGTAAGAAGACCAAGGTGGGACGCCTCATTCGGATGCACGCGGATCAAATGGAGGAAATCGAATCGGCGGGCGCCGGCCAGATCGTGGCCCTTTTCGGCGTCGATTGCGTTTCGGGAGACACCTTCACCGACGGCCGCGTCCACTACACCATGACGTCCATGCACGTGCCTACCCCCGTGATTTCCCTGGCCTTGAAACCCAGGGACAAAAAAGCGGAAATAAACATGAGCAAGGCTCTCGCCCGGTTCACAAAGGAGGATCCAACCTTTCGGATCATCATGGACGAGGAAACCGGGGAAACCATCATCTGCGGAATGGGAGAGCTGCACCTGGATGTCTACGTGGAACGTATGAAGCGGGAGTACCAGTCCGACGTGGAAACGGGAATGCCCAAAGTGGCCTACCGGGAAACCATCACCCGAAGGTCCGACTTCAACTACACTCATAAGAAACAGACCGGGGGCGCGGGCCAGTACGGAAGGATCGCCGGTTATATCGAGCCTTATCCGGACGGGGACTTCCAATTCGTGAACCAGATCACCGGAGGGGCCATCCCCACCGAGTTCATCCCTTCGTGCGAAAAGGGTTTTCAGGCTTGCCTGTCCAAGGGGTCCATGGCGGCCTACCCCATTGTGGGGACTCGCGTGGTCATCAACGATGGCGCCTCCCATTCGGTGGATTCTTCGGATTTGGCCTTTCAGCAGGCGGCCATCGGCGCCTTTCGGGAAGCCTATGCCAAGGCCGGTCCCATTCTCATGGAACCCCTCATGCGGGTGGTGGTGGAAACCCCTTCGGAGTTCCAAGGCATGGTGCTGGGTACGTTGAACCAACGCAGGGGGATGATTGTGAGCAGCTCCGAGGACGCCGCCTTCTCCACCATCGAAGCGGAAGTCCCTCTGGCGGAAATGTTCGGGTACTCGACGGTTCTTCGTTCCACGACCCAGGGAAAGGCCGAATTCACGATGGAATTCGCCCGCTATAGCCCCGTTCCCCGGGGAATTGCCGAGGAAATTGTGAGAAAGGCCCAGGAAGAACAAAAGCTTCAACGGAAGTGAAAGGCTTGGGCACAGGACCCGGCTTGTAGAAAATGCTACCGGATTTCCACCCGGTTATGGGATAATCCGACGGCGCGGGCGGACAGACCGGCCGGGCGTGGCCGGAACATGCCGGAGGGGAAACCTTGAAAAGGAGACGCGCCAATGCACGATGTTCACAGAGCGGACCCCCAACCCGTCGAGATGATCCGCGGATCCATGGGAAAGCCCCTGAGCCCGGGAGAAATCGGGATCCTTTTGGCTTTTGCAGGGGTGGGGAAGACCGCCTGCCTGACTCATATCGCCCTTGAAAACCTCATACACGGCTTTCCGGTTCTCCATGTCTGCATCGACGAAACCCCGGAAAAGATCAAGATCTGGTACCAGGAACTGCTGCGAAATATCCTGGGTCCCGGACACCATCGGGACGTGCCCCGAATTCAACAGCAAATCGAGCCCCTGCGCTTCATCCATGCGTACCTGCACCATACCTTCAGCCCGGGGAAACTGGATCAGAGCGTGCGGAACCTCAGGGACCAGGCCAACTTTCAGCCTGCAATGGTGGTGCTGGACGGTCTGGATTTCGACCGGATTTCCCGCACTTCCGTCGAGGAACTCAAGGAACTTGCCGGGAAACACGGGGTCTCCATGTGGATGTCCGCCCGCATGCATCGGCACATGTCAACCACCAATGCCCGCGGGATTCCCTATCCGTGTCATGAAATGGATGGGCTCTTCGAGGCCATTCTCCTCCTGGAGCCCGTTCCCGACGTCATTCAGGTCAAAGTTCTAAAACACGAGGGCCAGTACCTCCCGCAGCGACCTGCGGTCCTTCTCAATCCCCAGACCTATCTTCTTCAACGTCGCTAAGCGCATGGGCTCAAGAGGGGGCTCCGGTTGAGGGTGACTCATGGAAGATGATCTTGTTGCGAGCCTTACCCGTCAGGTCAAAGAAGAAGTCATCGAGAACTATCTCAACGAGCGAAAACTGGTCCACCTCCAGATGGAAGAGCTCGAACAGCGGGCCGAAAAGGTCCGCTGCCTCGCCGTGGAAACGGGGAAACGCCTGTGCCGCGTGGGACTCCTGCTCATCAACCCCGAAATGCTCGAGCGGCTCAGGAAGCTGCTTTGCATCTCCCCGTCTTCTTACTGGAACGCCTGTTTCAACAGTCATTTTCCCCGGACAGTTCGGACCATCCGCGTTCGGGGATTCACCCTGAAGGCCCGGTATCGAAAGCTGTTTCTGGAGGCCTTTCAGCGATTTCAGTACTGGATGGAGTCCTACCGCAAGGAGTACGAAGACCTTTCCCTGGAATGCCGGGCGGTGAACTGCAACATCCAGGGCTTTCAGAAGAACTTCGACCTCCTGTCCCTGTTGAGCTTTCTAAAAAGCCTGGATATCCAGGGTCTGGAACGGAAGCATTTCCTGGGGGAAAATTTCACCCCCGGCGAATTGGCGGCAGTGGAGCGAAGCCTGTGCCTTTGTCCCGTCTCCTTTGAAAAAATGGCCGTCCCCGAACCCTTGTGCCTGCCGGGTTACCAGCTCCTGGAAGAATCCCTCATCGCTTTGGCCCACGAAGTCTACCAGCGGTTTCCCGGCCAGGTGCAGCGACTCATGCACTGATCCGTCCCGGCCCCGAAGCCGTCGGCCTCCCTCGACCTCACCCCCAGTGGCCGGCCACGTCCGCACTCGAAGCCGGGGTAAATCCATCCCCCAGGAATTTGTCCACAGCGTCCCGCACTCGCCCGCTCACGCCCACGACGACCGGAATTCCGGCCCATCGAAAGACTTCAAAGGCTTTGGGACCGCAATGGCCCGTGAGGACGGCCGCCGGCTTGTGTCGGGCAACCAGGGTGGCTGCCTGGATTCCCGCCCCTTGGGCGGCCTGGTAGTTTTGTTGATTCTCGAGTACCACAAAGTCCATGGTTTCCGAATCCACCAAGAGAAAGCAGGCGGCCCGCCCAAACCGGGGGTCCACTTCTGCGTCCAGGTTTCCGGCACTGGAACTGATGGCAATTTTCATGGTTCCACTCCTTTGGTTTGATGACTCCGTGCGTTTCCCTCCGTTCCGTCTTGTCTCGACCTTGCCGCATCACCGTTGCGGTACAACGATTGTGCCAAGAGCCCCACCCCATGGTAACTCCCGGAAAGGCAGACACGACGCCCACCTTTCCAGGATCAACTTTCCCCGTGGGAAAAAGACAAGTCATTGCGCACCCTGAAACTCCCGGAGTTGGGTGCAGAATGCGTCGGTCACGGTTCTCCCCAAATGCGCTCCCGGATCCCGGGGACCGAGTTTTATGGCCACAAGGCCGGGTGGAACGGGAACTGCGTTTCTTGCCCTTTCCTGGTGTGGTTTTTGAAAGAGGGTGTCTTGCAGCACGGTTTTCGAAAGAGCACTTCAGTCCCCACGGGCAAGGATGGGACCATGGCCCAGAGAATCCCTTTCGGTTTCAATAAAGAGGCCTCCGAAATTGCAGGGGAAGGAATCTTTTTGATCGCCATTCCGGTATTTCGGGGGCGAGTGGCACCTGTGCTGGATTGGTGCTCCACCATTCATCTCTATCCCGAGGTTTCCGGCAGCGAGACTCCGGAGCAAGAACTGTTCTTGACCCATGCAACCACCTTCGATCGAATGAGAATTCTTCGCGTCAAAGGAGTCCGAACACTCATCTGCGGGGTCTTGAGCCCGGATCTTCTTCACTACGGGCAAAGGATGGGAATCCGGATCATTCACGGGGTCGCAGGCGAAGTCCGAGAGGTGCTGCGCGCTTACCTGGGACAGAAGCTGGACCACCCTCGTTTCCGACTGCCCGGCTGCAAGGGACCGCGCAATTATCGGGAAGGATGCAAAGGGGTCTGTGCCGCGGACGCTGCGGCGGAATCCTGTCCCAGCCTCGAAAGGAGAAAGAGCCGGGGGAGGCAAGGCGGGGAGGGCGGGCGGAACCGGGGTCTGGAAACGGGTGCCAAAGGAAAGATTGCCGCAGGCCCCGGAGGCTCCTGCCTGTGTCCCGAATGCGGAGCCCGGATTCCTCATCGGAACGGCATCCCCTGTGGGCAAGTCCCCTGTCCCGCGTGCGGCCGGTCCATGGTCCGCGGATGAGCCCTCTCTTCTCCTTCTTTGTTCCTTTTTCCCAGGGGCTCACGATGGCTTCTTCGGAGGAACCCGCAGGGTGCAAACGGTTCCCTTTGGGAGGACCTTTTCTCCAGGTCTCCATGGTTTGCCTGTCATTCCAAAGGATTATTCGTTTGAACCCAAGTGGCACATTCCTTGCCCTGACTGGTTTCCGACGCCCATGTGGAATGACGTTCGTAGGACCTATTACTTCCAAAGGAGATTGAACCATGAGTTCTTGTCATAGCGGCCAGTGCGGCCATGAACCCAAATCCTCGGAAGAGAAACAACTGCAGGAGCAACTTCGGCACATAGGACACAAGCTGCTGGTGATGAGCGGCAAGGGGGGTGTGGGGAAAAGCAGTGTGGCCACGTACCTTTCCATCGGGCTGTCCAGGCTGGGCTATCGGGTGGGCTTGCTCGATGTGGACCTGCATGGTCCCAGTATCCCCCGCATGCTGGGAGTGGAAGGCATGTTTCGTGTGAACGACGGCAAACGGATGGTTCCCCATACCTATGGGGACAAGCTGCAGGTGGTCTCCATTCAATGCCTGCTCGATGATCCGGATTCGGCCGTCATCTGGCGGGGTCCCGTGAAACACGGAGTCATCCAGCAGTTCATATCCGACGTCGATTGGGGAGAGCTGGACTATCTGATCATCGATTCGCCTCCCGGCACCGGGGACGAACCTTTGAGCGTGGCCCAAACCATGCCCGACGCCAAGGCCGTCATCGTGACGACTCCCCAGGAAGTTGCCCTGGCCGACGTGAGGAAATCCATCAACTTCTGTCGAAAAGTCGAGATGCCGATCCTGGGGCTGGTCGAAAACATGAGCGGGTATGTATGCCCCCACTGCAATGCGGAATTGCCTCTGCTGGGCAAGGGCGGAGGAGCCAGGACCGCGGCGCGCATGAAGGTTCGTCTCCTGGGAAGCCTGCCCTTCGACCCCAGGGTGGTGGAAGCGGGAGACGTCGGCCGGTCCCTTCTCGACAGCCCGGACGGAAGTCCGTTCGTCAAGGCCGTGGGGGAATTGGTGCTCGAGGTGGTCGGGCTCTGCGGCAACCCGAGCTTCCAGAGCGATCCCAAACCCGAAAAGGTCGCTCCACCTGATCTCCCCGAGCACTTTAAAGTGGCCGTCCCTTTGGCCGACGGTAGACTCACCAACCACTTTGGACACTGTGAACAGTTTGCGCTCTTGGATGTCAAGGAGGGTCGCATCGAAGGGAAAGAGCTTCTCACTCCCCCTCCCCACGAACCCGGGGTTTTGCCTCGCTGGCTCGGGGGCCTGGGAGTGAACCTGATCCTTGCGGGAGGCATGGGCAAGCGGGCGTTGGACCTCTTCGAGGAACAGAACATCCGAGTGATCACCGGGGCACCCAATCTTGCTCCCGAGGAACTCATCCACCAGTACTTGAACGGCTCCCTCACAACGGGGGCCAATGTGTGCGACCACTAGCGAGGTGTGAGTCCCATGAGCAATTCGACCAAGAGCATGATGGAAGCCATCTACCGGAGGGTCGGAAAGAACCCGGGGCAACAGCCTGAGAAAGCAGCCGCGGGAAGCCGGGATCAACTGGGAATCATGAAAAGAATGGAAGACGCCTCTTGTGCGGGGAAGATCACGGGAAGCTGCGGGGAAACCATGGAGGTCTTCCTCAAGCTGGACGGGGATAAGATCATCGATGCAAGCTTCTTCTCGGACGGATGCTGGTTCAGTGTGCTCTGCGGCTGGGTCGCAACACAGCTCGCCCGGGGGAAGAGTGTGGAAGAAGCGGTGGAGATCGGGGGGGATACCGTCCTCAGTATGTTCAAAGAGGTCCCTGAGAACGAAGCCCACTGCGCCCAACTGGCGGCGGAGACCCTTCATGCCGCCGTTCACGACTGGATGGTGAAGAAATAGCGGGCCGTTTCGGAAAGGAGAGAATCCATGGCACCTGGAAGACTCCAGGATCAACGCGGTCAAGGCCGGGGAGGAACCGGAAGAGGCCAGGGTCGGCAGGGAGGCCGGGGAGATGGACGAACCGGCCCCGGGGGCTCATGCCTCTGTCCCAAATGCGGCTACAAGGAGGTGCATCTTCGAGGGGTGCCCTGCACCCAGGTCCGGTGTGCCCAGTGCGGACACGTCATGCTCCGGGAGCAGACCCCAACCTGAAAGGCCGACATGCGCCCGGCGATCTCGTTGGAAGATGTGGAGAGGTCGGGTCGAAACCGCACCCGAGAGGTGGGAACCCCGGCCATCCTGCTCTTTTTGGGAGGCATCCCGCCGACCTGTTCACGCGGCATCTTTCTTGAGAAAGGCAAGGTTTCCATGTGCGCGGGCCACCAAATCATCCTGCGCCACAGGGGTGAGGGGGACTCAGGTCCCTCGCACCCCTCATTTCGCGGCCGTTCATCTTGGGTCGTGAGGACGCCCGGATCGATTGCCGGAGACAACCCTTCGATCGTGCCGCAAAAGGGCCGTTTCGAACCCAAGGCGGGAAACCATCGTCCCCAAGGAACCGCGATTATTCCGTGCTCCGCCGCACTCGAAACAACAAAGAGCTTTTGGACATCCTCTCTTAAAGCCGGAGGACCCTGAACCATGATCATTGCCGTTGCCAGTGGCAAAGGCGGGACCGGCAAGACAACGGTTGCCGTCAACCTTGCGATGGCTCTTCCCGGGGAGGTTCAGCTCCTGGACTGCGACGTGGAAGAGCCCAATGCCAATCTGTTCCTGAGAGCAGCCGTCACGGAACGGGAAGAAGTCCACATGGAAGTCCCCCTCATCGACAACCAAGCCTGCACCTATTGCGGAAAATGCCGGGAAATCTGCCGGTTCAATGCCGTAGCCATTGTCCCGGAGACCCGGGTGGCCCTGGCTTTCCCCGAGTTGTGCCATGGGTGCGGCGGCTGCTTCGCCGTGTGTCCCGAGGGGGCCGTCCTGGACAGCCGTCGGTTGCTGGGAGTCGTCGAGAAGGGAAAGCGGTCCACGGTGAAGCTTGTCCAGGGTCGCCTCCGGGTGGGCGAGGCCATGGCGCCCCCCCTCATTCGGAAAGTGGTGGCCCAGGCGGAGGAAACGGGCATCACCGTCGTGGACGCTCCTCCCGGCACCTCTTGTCCCGTCGTCACTTCCCTGCGCCGGGCGGACTGTGCGGTGCTCGTAACCGAGCCGACACCCTTCGGCCTGAACGATCTGGAACTGGCTGCAGGAGCCGTGAGAAAAATGGGAATTCCTGCCGGCATTGTCGTCAACCGATGCGACGTGGGGGATGGTCGAATCCGAGATTTCGCCCGCAGGGAGGGGATTCCGATTCTCCTGGAGATTCCCTTCGATAGAGCGGTGGCCGAGGCTTATGCTCGTGGGGAACTCCTGGTCGAACGCTTCCCCCGCTGGAAAGAGCGGATGCTGCACCTGCACTCACGCATCCAGGGGCTTCTCGTCCCGGAGTAAAGGACTCGAAAATGGTCGAGCTGGTTGTGATCAGCGGCAAGGGCGGTACCGGAAAGACCAGCATCCTGGGGGCTTTTGCGGCCCTGGCTTCGCGGAAGGTCCTCTGCGATGCGGATGTGGATGCGGCCGACCTTCACCTCCTGCTCTCTCCCCGTATCGGGGAAAGGGAGGGTTTCTGGGCCGGATACAAGGCCTTCATCCAACCCGAATCCTGCATCCGTTGCGGGGAATGCCGAAAGAAATGTCGGTTTGAAGCGGTCTCCGAGGAATTTGTGGTGGACGAAATGCTTTGCGAGGGATGCGGGGTCTGTGCGTACTTCTGCCCCGAAGGGGCCGTCGACATGCGGCCCAATCTGTGCGGGGAGTGGTTCGTTTCCGATACCCGTCACGGTCCCCTCGTCCATGCCCGCCTGGGAATCGCCGAAGAGAATTCGGGGAAATTGGTGAGTCTCGTTCGAAAGCAGGCAAGGCGAGTGGCGGAAGAAAAAGGCCTGGACATGATCCTGACCGACGGACCGCCGGGCATCGGATGTCCCGTCATCGCTGCCGTCGGGGGAGCCACGGCGGTGCTCATCGTTGCGGAACCCACCGTATCCGGCCACCACGATCTGGAACGGGCAGCCGGGCTTGCCCGGGGCTTCCACGTTCCGGTCCTGGTTTGCGTGAACAAGGCCGATCTGCATCCCCCGAGCGCCGACTCCATCGAGCAATGGTGCCGGGGCCACGGACACCAATTTGTGGGGCGCCTTCCCTTCGATCCGGTCTTCACCCGGGCACAGCTCGTGGGAAAGACGATTCTCGAGCATGGAGACGGACCGGCGAGGACCGCCGTCATGGAACTCTGGGACCAGGTGAGATCCTTCCTGGGATCCGGCCTTCAACCCTCTTTCGATCGGGAGGCGTTTTCGGGCAAATCGTAGGACGGCAGAGGGAAGGGACGAAGGCGGTGTGGAAAATCCGATGACTTCGCTCTCCGCGGCCGACATTTTCGGTCCCGGGACGCCGGACAAACGAGAACCGCGGGCGGCAAACCCAAGGAAAGGAAGCAGGATGCCGGATCGAGACGCAGCGGGACCCGCGGGAAGGGGTCCCATGACGGGGAAAGGGCGCGGATTTTGTATGGTGAGGATCCCGGACCGGGGGGACCTGCCCATCGAGGCTGTCCCGGGCTGGGCTGGAACGTGTATGTTTGAAGGACAACCAGTCGGAAAGGAGGAATTCGCCATGCCGGGAAGAGACGGAACCGGACCGCTGGGTATGGGACCCATGACCGGAAGGGGACGAGGAGTATGTTGTGGTTCGCCTGCGCCGACACCGTTTTGGGGCGGCAGAGGACGAGGCGGAGGCGGCTTTGGAAATCGGTGCCGGCTTTGGGGAAGGGGACCGGCCCGGCCAACGGGTCCGGGATACGGATCTCCCGGATGGCAGGGTCCCGGGATTCGGAACAGGCCCGGCGAACCGTCTTCGGCTGCAGGTCCCGCAC
>JARKQW010000467.1 GCA_029974695.1 Syntrophobacteraceae bacterium
ATTCCTCGGGCCAATAATGACCCATGGACAGGATCACCATTTGACGAACCACGGGATTGTCCCCGGCGGAGCCGGTCCCCGCCAGGTGCCGGGCCACGACCCAGCAGGATCGGGCCGGTTCTTCCCGGTCCGAGAGCTTGAACCATAGAGCCTGTTCTTCAAAAAAACGCTGATAGAAGCGCCGCAAGGCACCGGTGCAGATCTCTTCGGCCGCTTTCCCCACCATTTCCAGGGTCCTTTGGTACTGGATCTCATTGGGAACCACCAGGACCGGCCTCTCCAAATCCAGGATCCTCTGCCAGTAGGGCTGCAAATCCTTCTGGGGGAAAAAAAGCCAGCTATAGGGCACCTTCTCCAGGAGGCCCATCACGTCGATGCCGTTTAAGAAGCGTTCGGGGTTCTCCACGTCGGCCATGAGGCTGTAGGCATACGGCTTCCGCTCCGGTTCGAAAAAGGGCTGGAAAAGCCGCTTTGCCGTATCGGCCTCCGGCGTCCTTCCCCTTTCCCCGCAATACTCCGCCATTTCCATGAACAAACGGGCCGCATGCCAGATGGGGATTTCCGCCGGCTTGAAATCGGAGGCCTCGGTCAGCATCTGAATATACTCCCGGTAGGCCCGATTGGAGCTCTCGGTCACATGAACGCTCAATCCCGCAAAGTTCTCTTCCGCGTAGGCCGATATGGCCAGGGGCCACAGGGAAGAGCCGGCCTCGGGCACCAGGGCCGAGACCAGCAGAAAGACCTCTTCCCCGGAAACCAGGTGGGCCACTGCTTTCCTTTCCTCCTTGGGAATGAGGACCACCGTTTTCTCCTCCGGTGCCGGTTGTGCGGAAGGGTAGCCTTTTTGGCCGAACCGGTATCCCGCCTGCTTGATGAGGCGGCGGTACTTTTTGTCTTCCACCAGGTCCTCGAGGGTGCGGAAGGCCCGAAAGCTGACCTCCGTCGGCCGTTTGCTCAGTCGGTCGATCAACGCCGCAACCAGCTTTTCCCTCCCGGTCAGCATTTCCCTCATGGATTGGAGACAGCTATGGAGAGTGGCCCCCCGGGGGTTCTGGACGGAGAGCCTGTCCCAGATCATTTCCAGTTCCCGGTTTTCCTCGGGAGCCAATTCCAATTCGCTCTTCTTTGTGCTTTTCATGTCCGGTTTCTTGGCCATCGCTTTGTTGTGGACCTCCCCCCTCTTCGCCCCCCCATTTCCCCCCGATGGATTCCGGCAGAGCTCCAATAAGAAAAGCCCCTTCACCACACCAAGGCGTGATTCCGGGGCTTGGGTTCTTCAAGGATCGCGCGGACCTATTCTTCGCCTTCTTCCTCGCGAGGCTCGATGATCAGAGAATCCGCAACCAGCTCCCAGAGATACTTCACCTCCACATCCATGAAGTCGTATTCCTTGCGTAGGCTCTTCATGATCTGGTCGCGGCAGTTGTGACAGGGCGCCACCAGGAGCTTGGCCCCCGTGTCCTTGATCTGTTTTGCCTTGGTGCGGCCGTAGTAGATCCGCTCCTCGACGTACGGGCTGGCCCACGCCCCGCCCCCGGCCCCGCAGCAGAAGTTGTTGGCACGGTTGGGATACATGTCCACGAAGTTCTCGCAGCACTGCTGAGTGACCCATCGGGGTTCCTCATAGTACCCGTGACCGAATGCCCGCTCGCTCTTGCGGGCGTAGTTGCAGGGGTCGTGATAGGTGGTCAGTTCGTGATGGACCGATTTATCGATCTTGATTCGTCCTTCCTCGATATACATCTTGAGCAAGTCATGCACGCTCACGAACTTCACGCCCTCGTCGGCATACCATTTTTGCAGACCAAGCCTGGTCGCATAGTAGGCGTGGCCTCACTCGGGTAAGACAAGGTACTCGCAACCGAGCTCCTTGTAATTCTTGACGATGCGACCCACGATTTCCTTCATGGCGTTGTCGTCGCCCGTGAAAAGCCCCCAGTTGACCCCTTCCCAGTTTTCCGAAGTGGTCGTCCAGGACTCGTTCGCCGCGTACAGGATCCGCCACCAGAACATCATGTCCTCGGGCTCGGCGAAAGGTTCCTTGGAATTGATGGTGAAGAGGTACTTGGCTCCCTTCTTGTCGATGGGAACCTCGAACCCGGGGAGCTCTTCGGCCAGTTCGGCGCCCAAGTCCTGCAACAAGAACACGAAATCATCCTTGGGGATTCCCACGTTGTTTCCGGTCTTGAGGCACATCTCGACGCCCTTGTGCAACACTCCCGGAACCTTGTCCCTTGCCCTCATGCCCCTGGCGGACCGCAGCAGCGTCAGAAGGTCGATCTTCATGGGACAAGCATGTTCGCATCGCCCACAAAGGGTGCACACCCACGGAAACCTCGAATCGATCAGTTCCTGATCCATTCCCAATACGGCCAGCCGTACCGCTTTACGCACGTCCAGGCCATCCACGCCGGTGACCGGGCAGCCTCCGGCACAAGTGCCGCAGGTGAGGCACAGCTCCGCATACTGGCTCGCCAGCTTGCGCCTCTCGCGTTTCGTCAACAACAATGGCTCCATGTTTCTCTCCCCTAGAATTGTTCAAAACCGAAGACGGACACCTGACCCTATAACATAGAGAGGGGTCGTTTCAAAGGGTTTTCTCAAAGTCCCGGCAACGGGGCTTCATTTTGCACATTCCCCGATGCCCGAGCCCCCGGAGGCCCTCCGCCCCGGGATTCCCTGTCTCTCCCCCGGGGGGACATCCTCCCATCGAGGACGCCGGCTACAGGTCCCGCAGTCCCGGCGAAGAGGCGGCACAGCAGCCTCGTGCGGCCGCTCCCTAGTACTCGTTGGGCAGTCCCGAGAGTTTTTCCAGGGTGAACACCGGTCCGTCCTTGCACACATACTCCGTTCCGATGTTGCATCGGCCGCAGATTCCGATTCCGCACTTCATGCGCATCTCGAGGCTCGTGATGATTCGATCCGGCGGAAATCCAAGGTCCGTCAGCACCGGCAGGGTGAATTTGATCATGATGGGCGGCCCGCACACGATGGCGTAAGCATTCTCGGAACTGGGGGCTTTCTGCTTGGTCACGGCCGGGACGAAGCCCACGTTGTATTTCCAGGTAGGATCGTTGGTGGAATCCACCGTAATGTGCATATTGATGTCCTTGCGCCGTTCCCATTCGGCCAGTTCTTCCTTGTAGAGCAGCAGCCCGGGAGACCGGGCGCCGTACACCACCGAAATGTCTCCGAACCGGGCGCGGTTCTCGGGATGGAGCATGTAGACGATGGAAGATCGCAGAGTCGTGAAGGCAAATCCGCCGCCGACGATGACGACGTTTTTCCCCTCCAGAATTTCCCAGGGATACCAGTTCCCCAAGGGTCCGCGCACCCCCATGACTTCACCCGGACTCATGTTGTGCAGATGGTGGGTCACCTTCCCCACCTTGTTCACCGTAAATTTGATGAACCCCTTTTCCGTGGGAGAGGTGGCGATCCCGATGGGGATTTCCCCCAGCCCCGCAACGGAGAGTTCCGCAAACTGGCCGGGCATGTACTGGAACCGGGCCTCGTCCTCGGGCCTCAGGAAGACCAACTCGAAGGTTTTCAGATTGCGATCTTCCGTTTCCGTCACCACGGAGCGGATACGTACGGGATAGGGCAGATATGGATTGTTCACCTTGATTCCTCCGTCAAAACCGGCGCCTTTAAGCGGGGCAGGTGCAACTGGTGGACATGAGTCGAGCCACGTGGCGGATGTCTATGTTCACGGGACAGTGTTTGACGCATCGGCCGCATCCCACACAGGCAATCCCGTCCTTGTATTTTTCCGGATAGTATTTGAGCTTGTGCATGAAGCGCTGGCGGACCCGCTGGAGCTTTTGGGCGCGCGGGTTGTGCCCGGACCCGTGATGGGTAAAGAGGGGAAACATGCAGGAATCCCAGATTCGGATTCGGTCTCCCCGTTCCTTGTAGACCTCATCCTGAATGTCAAAGCACCAGCAAGTGGGACAGAGAAAAGTGCAGGTGCCGCAATTGATGCAGGAGAACTGGACCTCGTCCCAAAAGGGGGCGTTGAACAGCTCGCTTACGGTCTTGGACTTGAGATCGTCCACATTGAACTGTTTGCCCAGTTGACCCTCGGCCTTTCGTTGCAGCCGGGCCGACTCCTCGGTCAGGTCGGAAGGCACCGCATCCCCTTCCATGGAACCCAAAAGGGTGCCGCCTTCCTTGCTCACGGCCCGGGCCACGTAGCCGGTGCCCACATCCACCAGCAGGATGTCCAGCCCGGTCTCGTCGAAGGGACCCGTTCCGGCGGTGGTGCAAAAGCAGGATTCACAAGGCTCGTTGCAGGCCAGGCCCACTAGCACGGCGGCTTTCCTTCTATTCCGCCACCATGGGTCCTGGAAGGCTTCGGTGACATAGTTCAGTTCCACCAGCTGAAAGGCCCGAGCGTCGCAGGGCCGGATTCCCAGGATCAGCGTCGCCGGATATTCCTTGGCCGCCTCCTTGACGATTCCCGCCTCCGGATCGTCCTTGGCCAGGGAATACTCGAACATCCGTTCGGAATGCGGATGAAGCAACCCTTTGGGAGACAGTCGCGTGTTCCGGAAGCTCAAATCGGCGTCCCCCGCCTCCTTCAATACCTCGAAATCATGATACATGCCGCCGAATACCGGACCGTATACCCGGTACCGGCTCATGAGCCGATCCAGGATCCTGGTGAATTTTTCCTTGCTGATATAGCGTTCCGCCATGGATGTATTCCTTCTTCCTCAAGTGTCGGGAAACCGCAAAGGATGGGTGGCGCAGGTCCTTCTTCACAAGATCATTTGATGAAAGCCTCGGGGTCGCCGGGTCGATAGGTATCCAGCGGGGGCCGCTCGTCGACACTCAATCCGGTCTCGTAGCCGTACAATTCCCTGATGTCCTTCTCGAGCTTCTTGGTGAACTTACGAACCTTGATCCCCACCGGGCATGCCCGTTCACAGGAGCCGCAATCGGTGCAGCGGCCTCCCAAGTGGTAGGCCCTCAGAAAATGAAAGGTCAGCGTGTCGGTCTTATCGAGGCTTTTCCCCACCCATTGGGGCCGGGATTCGTCCACGAAGCAGGTCGGGCAGTAGCAGGCCGGGCAGGCGTTGCGGCACGCATAACAGCGAATGCAGGGCTCGACCAGCTTGCTGAAGTACTGCCACCGGTCCGCCGGAAGGAGGGCCTCGATCTCCCGGATGTCCACATAGCGATCCACATTTTGCTGCTCTTCCACCAGCTCCCCAACGAGTTCATCATAGAGAACCGGGTTTCGGTGGATGCAGATGGAACAGTTTTCCTGGAGAAATTCCTTCCGATCCAGGGTCACCTCGAATTCGCGCCCGGAAATCTTCACCGTGCCGTCGGACTCCTCGGCGAACGTAGGCTCCTTGCCCTTGAGTTCCCCGGCAATTTTTCGCCGGTCCAGCATTCCGTGACAGGGGGCTCCCAGGATGTAGAGCTGTTCCCGTTTGATCTGGAATTCCAGTAAATGAACCACGATGTTTCGGGTATCACACCCTTTGGCCACCACGGCCACCCGGTCCGTCCTCTTGGCGAGGTAGTTGGCCAGGTTTACCCCGCAATTGCCGTCCCAGTAGAGCTGATCCGCATCCTTGGGGTCCTTGACCAGGAAGGGCTCGTTGACCAGGGGAATGGTTCCCTTGCGAAACCCGATGACCACGTCCACCCGCTTTTCCGTCAGCAGTCGCTTGGCCGCTTCTCGAATCCTCTCGGTATATGCTCGCATCTAGACCACCTCAGCTTGCTTTTTGATGAAATGTTGGGCCGGCCCCGCCGCCCTCACCGCATCGACGACTCCCCTGGCCACTTCTGCAAATTTGGTGGCCTCGGCGGAAGAGATCCAGGAGAAATGCAGTCGATTGGGTTCGATGATTCCCGTGTATTCGAGGAAGTTCTTGAGCAGGGCAAATTTTCGCCGTGCATAAAGGTTTCCCTTGATGTAGTGACAATCCCCCGGGTGACATCCCGAAACCCACACTCCGTCCGCTCCGTGACGCAGGGTGGCCAGAATGAATTTCGGATTGACCCGTCCCGTACAGGGCAATCGAATGATTCGAATGTTGGCCGGATACTGAAGACGACTGATCCCCGCTAGATCCGCTCCACCGTACGAACACCAGTTGCACAAGAAAGCGACAATTTTCGGTTCCCACTCGGACATGATCACATTCTCCTCTATGCAAGCTCGAGACCGGAAGAGGCGGGCTTCCGGGGCGCATGCCCCGAAAACCCGGGAATCCTCCGCCTTTTCCGGCACGATTCCATCAGATGCTGTCGATGACCCTGAAGATTTGTGCATCGTCGAACCCAGCCAGCCGGATGGCCCCCGAGCGGCAGGAAGCCACGCACAGACCGCATCCCTTGCACAGGGCCGCATTGATCTCGGCTTTGCCCTTGGCGTTGAACTGGGGGGCGGAGTACGGGCAGATGCTCACACAGGTGCCGCAACTGCTGCAGAAGAACTGGTTGGTTCCGGCCACCGTGCCGCTGAACTGGATGGTTTTCTTGGCAAGAATGGTGCACGCCCGGGAGGCGGCTGCCTGTGCCTGGGCGATGCTCTCGTCGATGGGCTTGGGATAATGGGCCAAGCCGCACACAAAGACGCCGTCCGTGGCGAAATCCACGGGGCGCAGCTTGGCGTGGGCCTCCACAAAAAACCCTTCATCGTTCACAGGGACCTTGAAGTACTGACCCAGCACTTCGTTGTCGTCGGACACGATGGCGTTGGCCAGAGTGACCAGGTCCGGAGTGAAGACCACCGGGCGTTGCAGTACGTGGTCGATCACCGTCACCCGGAGCTTTCCGTCCGCCACTTCCACCCGGGGTTTGTTCTCCAGGGAATACCGGACGAACACAATCCCCGAGCGTCGTGCTTCCTGGTAGAGAAGCTCCCGCTCTCCGTAGGTCCTCAGGTCACGATACAGGATGTAGATGTCGCAGTCGGGATTGATCTTCTTGAGTTCGAGGGCGCTTTCCACGCTGTGGGAGCAACACACCCGGCTGCAGTGGGGACGGCCGGGTTCCCGGGACCCCACGCACTGGATGAAGACGGCGCTTTGCACCTCTTTGAGCCCGGGATCCCGGGCAATGAACCGCCGGTCCAGGTCCTGGTGCACCAGGACCCGGGGGTCCTGCCCATAGAGGTACTCGTTGGGGGTCCATCCCTTGCCTCCCTTGGCAACCACGGCGATGCCGTGTTCGATGACCTCCGAGCCGCTCGCACTTTCCACGGTGGTCCTGAAATTGCCCACGAACCCTTCCACCTGGGTGATGTCGGCGGAAAGATGCACGGTAATGCGGGGGTGTTCCGTCATGGCGGCCGCCAGGTCCTTCACGTAGGGCTGGATCAGCTCCCCCTTCCAGGTCTTGTACAGGCTCAGGGCCTGGCCTCCCAGGCGATCCGTCTTTTCCACCAGGTGCACCGGGTACCCCTGGTCCGCGATGGCCTTGGCCGCGGCCATTCCCGCCACTCCGCCCCCGATGACCAGGGCACTCTGGGTCACGCTCAGCTCGGGCTCCTGGAGGGGCTCCAGGAGGGCTACTTTGGCCACGGCCATGCGCACGAGGTCTTTGGCCTTTTCCGTTGCCATCTCGGGGTTCGAGGCATGCACCCAGGAATCCTGGTTTCGAATGTTGGCCATCTCGAACAAGTACTTGTTCAGCCCGGCCTCGGCCATGGTCTCCTGGAAAAGCGGCTCGTGGGTTCGCGGCGTACAGGCGGCCACCACGATCCGGTTGAGATTGTGTTCCCGAATGACCTTCTTCAGGACCACCTGGGTGTCCTGGGAACAGGTGTAGAGGTTGTCCGCGACGTATTCCACGTAGGGAAGGGTCGCGGCATAGTCGCGCACGGCGGGCACGTCCACCACGCCGCTGATATTGATCCCGCAATGGCAGACAAAAACCCCGACCCGGGGCCGCTCCCCCACCACGTCAATCTGGGGCGGCGTCTCCTTTTCCCGAACCAGGGTCCCCCGGGCCGATGCCAGGAAGGCCCCGGCCGCCGAGGCGGCGGCACTGGCTTCCACCACCGACTGAGGAATGTCCTTGGGGGACTGGAAGGCTCCACAGACGAATACGCCCGGACGACTGCTCACCACGGGGTCAAAGGAGGTGGTCTCGGAAAACCGATTCGTGTTGAGGGCGATGCCCAGCTGATCGGCGAGTTCCCGGATAGGCTGGGTGGTTTCGAGCCCCACCGAAAGCACCACCATGTCGAAGGTTTCGCGCTTCATGCTCCCCTGTTCCGTGGCATAGGTGATCTCGAGGTCGTCGGTTCCCGGCACGGGCTCCACGCTGTGGACCCGGGACCTCTGGAAACGGACTCCGTGTTCCTCCTTGGCACGGTTGAAGTACCGCTCGAAATCCTTCCCGTGGGTTCGCATATCCATGAAAAAGATGGTCGTATCGAGGTTTCCGCCCGAGTGTTCCTTCGCGATCACCGCCTCCTTGATGGCATACATGCAGCAGACGGCCGAACAATAGGGATGATCGCAGTGGTGGATGTCACGGGAACCCACGCACTGGAGCCAGGCGACCTTGCGCGGCTCCCGGTGATCGGAGGGCCGCACCAGGTGTCCCATGGTGGGGCCGGAAGCCGAGAGCAGCCGCTCGAACTCCATGGAGGTCACCACGTTGGGCAGCTTCGAGTACGCGTAGGTATCCAGGGTCCGGGGGTCAAAGGGCTTGAAGCCCGGAGCCGCGATGATGGCCCCCACATCCAGGGTGACGAGTTCCTCCGTCATGCCGTGATCCACGGCTTCCGCCTTGCATGCGGATACGCACTGGAGACACTCGCAGCAGGCCATGCAACTGAGACACTTGGAAGCCTCGGATTTGGCCTGTTCTTCGGTAAGTCCCCGTTCGACTTCGTCAAACCCAACCTTCCTCCGGGCCATGTCCAAGACGGGCATGTGTTCCCGGGGCCGGGTCTCGATCCCTTTGGGAATGGGCAGGAAATTCTCCTGGGAGACTTCGGGGCCGTCCCGCCCCTCCCTCATGTCCTCTCCCCGCAGGTAACGGGAGATGGAGATGGCGGCCTCCCGCCCCTGGGCTACGGCGCCGATGGCGATCCACGGACCGGATTGGGCGTCTCCTCCGGCAAAGATGCCCGGAATGTTGGTGGCAAACGTGACAGGGTCCGTCTCGATGGTTCCCTTTCGGCCCAGGGAAATCCCATTGGAGCTCAGAAAGAGGGAATCCGGGGCCTGGCCGATGGCCGGAACCACGTACTGGGCATCCACGACGAATTCGCTCCCGGGAACCGGAACGGGTCTGCGTCTGCCCGACTGGTCCGGTTCTCCCAGTTCCATGCGGATGCACCGAATTCCCGCGACCCGGCCGTCCCGGGTGATCACTTCCTGGGGAGCCGTAAGATATTGGATTTGGACCCCTTCGGCCAGGGCGTCTTCGATCTCGTTGTCCCGGGCGGGCATTTCCCGGCGACTACGCCGGTACAGGATGGTGACCTCGTCGGCCCCCAGCCTCAGGGCACACCGGGCGGCATCGATGGCCACATCGCCGCCTCCCACGACGGCAACCCGCCCCTGGACCCGGGTCAACTCCTTGAGGTTCACTTGGCGCAGGAAATCCACCCCGTGGATCACCCCCGGGGCATCCTCTCCGGGAACTCCCAGCTTGAGGCTCGCGTGAGCTCCGATGGCCAGATAGACGGCCTTGTACCCGTCGGCAAACAGGCCGTCGAGGGTGATGTCTCTCCCCAGGACCGTATTGTACCGGATTTCCACTCCCAGCCGGGTGATGGCCCGGACTTCCTTTTCCAGCACCGAGGGGGGCAGACGATAATCGGGGATTCCCACCCGGAGCATTCCCCCCGCCACGGGGAGGGCTTCGAACACGGTCACGCCGTAGCCGTCCCGGGCCAGAAAATGGGCCGCGGTCAATCCCGCCGGACCGGCCCCGATGACGGCCACCTTTTCATCCCGCCTGGAAATCTGCGGGACGGGAAGCTCCGTCACGTCGACCCGGTCGGCCACAAAACGCTTGATGGCGCAGATGGAAACGGGCTCATCCACCTGACCGCGACGACACGAGGATTCGCAAGGATGAGGGCAGATGCGTCCCAGGACCCCCGGCAGGGGAAGAGTGCGCAGAATGACTTCCATGGCCTCGGGATATCGGCCCTCCGCCGTCAAGGCGACGTAGGCGTGGGCGTTCACGTGGTTGGGGCAAGCCTGGGTGCAGGGAGACCGGTCGTACTTGTCGATGGCGAAGGCCCCGGGAATGGCCTGGGCGTATCGGCGAAACGTGGCCTTTCGCCGGGCCATTCCCTGTTCGAACCCGTTCTCCAGGTTTACCGGGCAAACCTTGGCGCAATCCCCGCAGCCGGTGCATTTTTCCGGCTGGATGTAGCGGGGTTTCTTGAGGACCTTGACCCGGAAATTCCCGGGTTCTCCGGAGACTTCCCGGATCTCCGACAAGGTCAGAAGCTCGATATTTAGGTGCCGGCCGACCTCGACCAGCTTCGGGGAGATAATTCACATGGCACAGTCGTTGGTGGGGAAAGTCTTGTCCAACTGGGCCATGGCTCCCCCGATGGAGGATTCCTTTTCCACCAGGTAGACATAGTAGCCGGAATTTGCCAGGTCGAGGGAGGATTGCATCCCGGCAATCCCGCCTCCAACCACCATCACTGCGCCCGTCATTGGCTTGGAAGTCCCGTTTCCCTTCATGAACCTTTACTCCGTAGACGATCCGTCCATAAGATTTGCGAAAACCCTGCACGCGTATCCCGGGCCGATTCCGCAACCGATTCCACCCCGAACAAGATGCACAAGTGCACAAAAGAAATTTTGCACATGGACTATACCATAGAATGGACATCCTGGTCAGTACCTTTTTACGAATTTTTTTTGATGTAATCGAACTTCCCCCCGCCCCACCTGATCGCCCCAAGGCCCGTCGAGACCCCAAGAGCCGCCGTTCTTCGGTCCAAAATCCCGTTCGATTTCCCCAAACCCGAACCAAAAAAAATCGGGCGCAAGGCCCCTCCCCGGGAATTTTGTCTCCCCCCGGGGCAAAACCTCACAAGTATAACCCGAAAACTGCCCATGGAAACCACCCAGAGGCCCCGGCACCGGAAAAAGTCGCCCCTTGCGCACCGGCTCCCCCCAAGGATCAACCCGCCCCATTCTTGGCGACACCCCTCGCCCCCGGCATCCCCTCTGCAGGACCCGTTCGCCCTTTTGTGCAATTTCACCAACCGGACCTTCCCGGTCGCCGGCGGCAAACCGGATTTAGAAATCCTGCCAGGCCACATCATCCTCCCGGTCGTAGACCCCGTCGTAGTATTCGATCACTTGTGCATCCCGGACGGCTTCGAAGCGATGAGCGCAGCCGGGATGAAGACGGATCACCTGGCCCGGTTCGGCCCGAAGAACCGCCTTTTCCCCCGTGTCCACGTCCACCAGGCGAAGCAGCAACTCTCCGCCGACCACGTAGAAGTGTTCCGTTTTCTTCCGGTGGTAATGGCCGCCCCGAAACAGCCCGGGTCCGCTCTTCAACGAAAAATAGCCCAGGTGTCGGAAGTTGCCGCCGTCCTCGATGAGGGCCAGCTCTCCCCGGGGCTGAATCACGCGCTTTCTCCGGACGAAGGAATCGGTAACAGGCAAGCTCTCGATTTCGATCTTCGGAAACATCACAACTCCTTGGCAGGATACGGGTCTACAGGTTCCCGGCATGTCCCCGTCTTCGGGACCGGGGGCTTGACCTTCTTCTATTGCCCATACCCCATGGGATCTGTCAAACATTAAGGAGTTGAGATGGGGGGTTTTTGCTGACATATTGAAGGCCGACGGATCCTGCCGGGCAGGTCGAAACCCTCCCGCCCCCCCTTGACGAGGGGCGCGGGATTCACGGGCAAAGCGTGCCGGAACGACAACCCCACGATTCCGATCCGCCAAGGAGGCGGCCCTGCAGGAAGGCAAACGGATTTTGAGGAGGCTTCCCATGTTGAAAGCACTCGCAGTCATGACGAGCGGAGGGGATTCCCCGGGCATGAATGCCGCAGTGAGGGCCGTAGTGCGCAGGGCACTGGACTACGGCATTCAAGTCTACGGCATCCGTTTCGGCTATGAAGGCCTGGTAACGGGAGGAGACCAGATCGTTCCCCTCCAATGGAAAGACGTGGGGGGAATTCTCCAGAAGGGAGGCACATTCCTGGGAACGGCCCGTTCGGACCGGTTTCGGACCCCGGAGGGCAGGCGGCAGGCAACTCTTCATCTCCTGGAACGAGAGATCGAGGCCCTGGTGGTGATCGGGGGGGACGGATCTCTTTCGGGGGCTCACCTGCTGGCCCGGGAA
>JARKQW010000006.1 GCA_029974695.1 Syntrophobacteraceae bacterium
GTGGCGAAATAGGCGACGGAAAAGAAAATGGGGATCGTGCCCAGGGTGAATGCGAACAGCAAAGCCGCTCCCAGGAACGGGTCCCCGGTTCCCACGGCCGCTGCCATCATCGCCTGGGAAACGCCGCACGGGAGGAGGACGGTCAGGGTCCCCAGAAAGACCGGAGCGACCGGGGAAACGGTCCTTCCCGATGCACGCCGGATAAAGCGCCTGAGGCTCGAGGGCGGCTCGAGGACGAACCACCGGAAAACGGGGTGGACGCCCAGCATCCGCAGGCCGTTTCCCACAAGGAAGGTTCCGATGAGGATCGTCAAAGCGGCCCGGGACAGGGGGGTGATCCGGACCAGGGAGCCGAAGGCCCCCAGGAGAAAGCCCGTGCCGGTATAGGCCGCCAGTTTGGCCAAAAGAAACAGGGCGATGGTCACCGCAAAACGGGGCTCGGCCGCAGCCCCGGTTTCCGCCGGGCCCACGACGCCCTCGACTTCGGCACACCCCTCGAAGCGGCGCGCCAGGGACCCGGCCAGCAGTCCGCTCTGAACCGCCAGGCACCCAATCCCTCCCGCAGTCAAGCCGGTGAGGAAGGCAACGAAGAGCTGAGGAATCACAAAAACTTCCCTCCGGACCCATGAAGGAAGGTGGGCGGCCAAAAGAAACAGGTTCCCCGGGCTTCGGCGAAGGACCGCCGGAAATCCCGGGGGGACGAAAGCTCTCCCGGATCGGTCCCCGCTACCGGGGGGGCAACGGACGGGTCTCGTCCTGCCTCACCTCGCGTTCGATCTCTTCGATGAGGGTGTCCAGATCGTAGTCCTCCTCCTCCTCCTCCAGGACGATGGCCCCCCGCTCATCCCGCTTTACGGTGCGAATGCCGGGATGTTCCTTTTCGAGGGCGTTCAGTTCCGACTGTTGCTTTCGAAAAGCGTGAAGCAACCTTCGGCTTCCCGATGCCAGATCTTTCTGCTGGACGGCCTGGCGCAGAGTGTGGATCAGTTCCGCTTCGTTACAAGGTTTCCGTAGAAAGCGGTACACATGGCCTTCGTTGATGGCTCTCAGGGCCGACTCGAGGTCGGCGTGCCCGGTGAGGATGATCCTCATGGTTTCCGGGTACTTCCTACAGACGACGGCCAAGAACTCCGACCCCGTCATTCCCGGCATCCTCTCGTCGGAGACCACCACATCCACGGGGTGCTTCTCGAGGATCCGCAGGGCTTCGGCCGCCGAGCGGGCATTCAGGACGAGGTACGGCTCCTTGCGAAGGGCTCGCTTCAGGGCTTCCGTCACGAGCGGTTCGTCATCCACAAGAAGAATGGTGCGGGACATGTTCAGATACCTCCCGGGTTCCGGACCAACACCTTCAGGGGTGCCTTGAGGCCCGGTTTTCTTGCAAAGTTGCGCAGACGTTCCATCATGGTCCGATTCACCGGGTATCCTCGGGCGACCAGCAGGCGACCGTCGGAAAGACACACGTCTTCGGCCAGGATCATTCCTTCGCTCAACTGTTCCGGGCTTTCCAGGGTTTGTTCCACCAACCGCGTTTCGGCGCCGATCCAGGCCTCGATGGCGCCCAGGACCGCCGGATCGTACATGCCGCGGCGGGCCTTCATCTCCATGAGTGCCCTCTCCGGGGGTTCCCCCCTGGCTTCCCGGGCGTCCAGGTCCAGGACGGCCTTAAGGATCCTCGAGCCCAGGGGGATCTCGTCGCCTCGACGAGGGTCCCGGGGAAGACCTCCCCCATTGTATTCCTTGGCCTGGTAGGCGATGATTTCCGCGATCTTCTGCATCCGGGGAATTTTCGCCAGCAGTTCCGCCGCAACGGTCGGATGCTTTTGGAAAAGCCGCTCTTCCTGCTGGGTGAGGCTTTCGCCCCGGTAAACCTTCCGCAAGGCTTGCTCCGGAAGGATGATGCACCCGATCTGGGACAATGCGGCGGCGGTTTCCAGCTGCCAAAGTTCCGCCACCTTCATCTTCCGCCCCACCTCGACCGCATACCGAGTCACCCTCGAGGCCCTTCCGAACGCCTCGGGATTGACCAGGGAAAGGATTTCCATGAGGGCCTTGACGGCGCCCCGGAGCGTGTTCTCGAGAAGCTCCCTTTCGGCAAGGATCAGCCGGTACTGTTCGATGCCCGCCCAAAGCCCCTTCACCAGGACTTCGGGGGGACAGGGCTTGGTCAAAAAACGAAAGACGTTGCCTTCGTTGACCGCTTCCATGGCCGCATGCAGGTCGGCATTCCCCGTAAGCATCATCCGGACGG
>JARKQW010000021.1 GCA_029974695.1 Syntrophobacteraceae bacterium
GCAGCAGATTCGGCACACCCGGCCGACCGGGGAGATTGATCTTCAGGAGGTGCACAGGATCTCGGAAAAGTTCTATCGCGAAGTCCTGTCGTCGGCATTCCTCGTCCAGCAGCTGGACAATTTCATCTCCGACGTGCTCAACACCCTTCGTACCATGGTGGAAAGCCTGACCCCCGAAGTTCTGCGCAATATCATGAGCTTCGACCCGGACCTGATCATCAGCCCCATCTACCGGAGCACCCCGGAGATGGACAACCAGATCTTCCTCGGGGCCAAGGCTTACTTCCTGAAGCAGCTCTATGCCGGAGAGTTTCCCATCCCCCCCGGATTCGTCCTCACCACCGAACTGTTCCGGCACCGCCGCGCCATCCAGCAGCATCCGGAACTGACGGCCGAGATAGAAGAACTCGTCAGGCAGAAGCTATCCGAACTGGAGACTATTACCGGAAAGAGATTGGGCGACCCGGAGAGTCCGCTCCTCTTTTCCGTGCGATCCGGCACCGCTATTTCCATGCCGGGAGCCATGGACACCTACCTCAACGTGGGGATGAACGACCGGGTGGCGGAGGGGCTGAGCCGCAAGCCGGACATGGGGTGGACGGCCTGGGACTGCTACCGGCGATTCCTCCAGGGATGGGGAATGGCCCACGGCATCCCCCGCGACGAGTTCGACCGGCGCATGTCCCACTTCAAGCACCTGTACCAGGTGGCCCGCAAAGTGCAATTTTCCGAGGTCCAGATGCGGGAGCTCACCTTTTCCTACCGGGACCTGCTCAAAGAACACCATGTGCCGGTGGAGCAGGATCCGTTCCGTCAGATCATGCAGGCTATCCTGTCAACCATGGATTCCTGGTACACCGAGCGAGCCAAGACCTATCGCCGGCACCTGCAGATCGCCGAAGAATGGGGAACCGCTGTTATCGTGCAGCAGATGGTGCTCGGCAACCTGGGTTCAGATTCCGGGACCGGCGTGGTATTCACCCGCGACCCTCTGGAGGACAAGCCCGGGGTCAGCCTCTACGGTGACTTTACCCTGTTCAGCCAGGGAGAGGACGTGGTTTCCGGCCTGGTGCACACCCTCCCCATCTCGGAAAAGCAGCGCAGGAACATCCCCGGCAACATCCGGATTTCCCTGGAAAAGGATTTTCCCGATGTTTATGGAGAGCTTCTCCACCGGTCGAAGCTGCTCGTCGAGTCCTTCGGCTTTAACCACCAGGAGCTGGAATTTACCTTCGAATCCCCCCGCAAGGAGGACTTCTACATCCTCCAGACGCGGGATTACACAACCAGTGAGCCGGAGAAGCTCTGCGTCTTCGCCACCGACCAGAAGTCCATGCAGTTTCTCGGCTCCGGCATCGGCATCGGCGGCGGGGCAATGAACGGGGTTCTCGTCTTTGATCGGGAAGACCTGGGAAACGCCTCAACCGCATTTCCCGGCAAGAAAAAAATCCTGGTGCGGCCCGACACCGTGCCCGACGACATTGACATGATCTTCGAGTGCGACGGTCTCTTGACCGCGAGGGGGGGGGCCACATCCCATGCGGCGGTCACCGCGGCCCGCCTCGGAAAAATCTGCATTGTCAACTGCAAGGTCCTCCAGGTGGCGGAGACGGAAAAAAGGTGTTTCATCAGTGACACGGAACTGCGTCTTGGAGACGAGATCGCCATCGACGGCAGGCTGGGCAATATCTATCGCGGCAATTATCCGGTTGAATACACCGAGAGCTACTGATACCGAGTTGCAATCAAAATGAGTACTAGGCGGCGAGAAAGGGGGCGACGCAGGCGTACTACACGTACGTTGAGGAGCCACCGACGACGCCAACAACGTAATCGTTTGATTGCGACTTGGTATGACGTCCCGGGACAGCCGGAATCATGACATAAGGAGGGCACCAATGAGTGCAGGCGACAAAACATCACATCCTCTGGGCATCAACGGACTGGGCCGCATCGGCAAGCTGACCCTGTGGAACCATCTTCACACCGGGTATTTCGACAGGATCATCGTCAATACCGGACGGGAGGTGGGCCGAAGCCTGGACGATC
>JARKQW010000052.1 GCA_029974695.1 Syntrophobacteraceae bacterium
AGGCGCTGGGGCCGACCGCCGTGCTGCGGCGACAATTCCGAGGCCGCCGGGAGATAAACCTCGAGGGGCATGTGCTCATCCCCGGGTTGATCAACACCCACTGTCATGGAGCCATGAGTTGCCTGCGGGGGTTGGAGGACGACCTTCCCCTGGACCGCTGGCTCCATGAGGTCATCTTCCCCGTCGAGGCCGCAGTAATGACCGAGGAAACCGTCTACTGGGGAACGCTCCTCTCGGCCGTCGAGATGATCCGGAACGGGATCACTACCGTTTGCGACGGGTATTTTTTCGAGGAGGCCGCGACCCGGGCGATTCTGGATTCCGGAATGCGAGGCGTGTTGGGACAGGGGATCCTGGATTTTCCCACTCCCGACTGCCCGGATCCCGCCCAGTCCCGCAGACGGGCCGAGTCCTTCCTGGATTCCTTCCCCACCGAGCACCCCCGGGTACGCCCTTCCCTGTTCTGCCACGCACCCTACACGTGTTCTTCCCAAACCTTTGGCTGGGCCAAGGCCCTTTGCAAGGAACGGGGAATTCTTTTTCAGACCCACCTCTCCGAGACGGCCTCGGAAGTGCGGGACCTCACGGAACTTCACGGCGAGCGTCCCGTTTTCTACCTGGATCGCCTGGGAATCCTGGACGAACAAACCCTGTGCGTGCATGGGGTCTGGTTGAGTTCGCCGGAAATCGACCTCCTGGCCCGCAGAGGAGCCGGGATTTCCCATAATCCCGAAAGCAACATGAAGCTCGCCTCGGGAGTGTGCCCTCTCACGGAATTCCTGTCTCGGGGAGCCCGGGTAGGCCTGGGAACCGACGGGTGCGCCGGGAACAACGACCTCGACCTTTTCTCCGAGATGGACCGGGCCGCAAAACTCGAGAAGGTCTTCCGCGCGGACCCGACCTCCGGCGCCGCCGTCCGGATCTTCGAGCTCGCAACCGCGAGCGGGGCCCGGGTGCTCGGATGGGAGGACGAACTCGGAAGCCTCAGGCCCGGAAAGAAAGCGGACCTGGTCGCCGTCGATTTCCGACAGCCCCACCTGACGCCCGTCTACGACCCCATCTCCCACCTGGTCTATGCAGTCAGAGGAAGCGACGTTCGCCATGTGTGGGTGAACGGACGGCAGGTGCTGGCAGATCGACATTTGGTGGGGGTCGACGAGGCCCGGGTCATGGAAGAGGTTCGCAAGGTTGCGGAGCAGGTCAGGCACATTCGGTCCGGGGGACCCCGAGCCTGAATCGGTGCGCCCCGGGTTCGGACACATCCGTGGTGCGGACCCAAGACGAGTCCCGTGGATTTTCTCAAACACCGTTCTATAATTATTTGCCATGTCCGTAAGGATTCCATTGCAGGTCATCCCACAACAAGGAACGACCTTTGATGCGCGAGAAACACAAGATCTTGATCGTGGACGATGAGGCCCCGTTTCGTTCGGCACTATGCCGCCTGCTCGAAAAGCAATACATCGTGGTGGAGGCGAAGACCGGCGAGAAAGCTCTTGAGCTGGCCTACCGGGAAGAACCGGACCTGGTGCTCCTGGATATCGGCCTTCCCGACGTCAGCGGCCTGGACATCCTGCCTCGATTCAAAGAACTGCGGCCGTCTCCCACCGTGGTCATGATCACCGCTTACGAACACGTGAAGGACATTGTGGCGGCCATCCGCCTGGGGGCTTTTGATTACCTGGTCAAGCCCGTGGACCTGGACGAATTCGAGATGACCGTCCAGAAGGCCCTCGAGCATGCGGGGCTCAAGAACGAGGTGGATCGGCTGCGCCAGGAGGTCCAGCGGCTCCAGAAAGTGGATCGGTTGATCGGCAGAAACCCCAAATTCCTCGACGCGCAGGTACTGGCCATCAAGAGCGCCCAGAGCCTGGATGCAGGGGTCCTGATCCAGGGACAGAGCGGAGTCGGAAAAGAGTTGTTTGCACGGTTGATCCACGCCAAGAGTCCCCGGGCGGCTTATCCGTTCGTGGCGTTGAATTGCGCCGCCTTCAGCTCGGAGATCATCGAATCGGAATTGTTCGGATATGAGAAAGGAGCTTTCACGGGAGCCAGGGCCGAGGGAAAGCAAGGGCTCCTGGAGGTCGCCAACGGGGGAACCCTGCTGCTGGACGAGGTGGTGGAGCTGCATCCGGAGATTCAGGCCAAGCTCTTGCGGGTGTTGGAGGAGAAGGAATTCTATCCCCTCGGCGGGACTCGAAGGAGAACCGTGGACATCCGAATCGTGTCGGCCTGCAACCAGGACTTGTGGCAAGCGGCCGAAGGCGGCCGATTTCGCAAGGATCTCTACTTTCGCCTGGCCACCATTCGCCTGGACCTGCCCTCTCTGAGGGAACGCCCCGAGGATATCCTTCCCTTGGCTCAATTCTTCATGGAAGAATTCAACGACAAGTACGGCAAACATTTCCGCCGACTGAGCCCCGAGGCGGAACTGATCCTGCTCACTCACCCCTGGCAGGGGAATGTTCGGGAGCTCCGTAACACCATCGAACGCGTCGTGCTCCTGGAAAACGACGAAACCATCCTGGGCCGCTACCTCAATTTTCTGGGTCCCCAGTCGGGCGAGCCGCCGGCGGGAACAGGGGGCCTGCGCATCGAGCTCCCGGAGGACGGCATTGCCCTGGAACAAGTGGAAAAGCACATCATCTTACAGGCTTACGAGAAATGTCACCGAAACAAATCCAAAACGGCCCGGTACCTTGCGCTCCCCAGGCACATTTTGATCTACCGGCTGAAGAAGTACGGGATCGAGGATTGAAGAATAGTCTCCAATTCCCGACTTCCCTGGTCAATAGTATCCACTGAGACGTCCATCTAATGGAATTTATTCGTGTTTCTCTGCCTGGGATCTGGAGGGCCGGGATGGGCCGCAAGCATAATGTGGATACTATTCTTCACCTCTTCCCCCCCCCATCCGGGACCGCGGGGAACGAATTGCTTCCAATCCCTCATGAAACCTCGCTATTGGCTTCTTGGCACGCACTTTGCTCTTGTTGACAATCGGAGGCTGACCGTGGATTTTCAAATTCGGGTGTTGTTGGTTGAAGATGATCCTCCCTTGGGGCGCTCTTTGATAAACTTTTTGGAACGGGCGGGGTATGTCTTCGAGAGTTGTTCGACTGCCTGCGAAGCGATCGCGCTGGCCCAGCAGCATCGACACGACATCGTGATCTCGGAATTTCATCTTCCCGATGCAAACGGAGTGCGACTGTTCGAGCAGTTGAAGCGGGTTGTTCCCAATGCGAAAGCGATTCTGATTTCCGAGTTCGATTTTCAAGCGGTTGCGAGTGAAGTGGGGCAAGTGGAGGTCCATGCATTTCTGAAAAAGCCTTTCGATTTGGCCGAACTCGAAACAGCGCTATCTTTCTCCCATGCATACAGTTGAAGCGAAAGCTCAAGTGAAGCATACCGGTTGAAGTGATTTTTCAGGTTCTTACGGTTCTGTGAGGACATACCTGCCTCCGTTTACGTGTAGGGAATCTCAGAAGCGAACGTGACGGCCGAAGTGGAATTCGCGTGGGTTATCGAGAATGCAGGCTCAGGTGAAGGCGACGCTGGAACGCTACTGTTCAAGCCGCAGCGCATGTTGACGTGATGGTTCCTGTGATCTTTGCGGAATTTCCCCTCTCCCATGGTATCGGACACAGCGGTGCGAGTGAGGTTGGATCTGGATCTGAGGTGGTCGCAAGTGGCTGAAACTCCTGTTCCCTTCTAATGCTGACAATTCTGAGATCTCCCTGAACGATAGCAGAGGGCCATGAGGAACAACCTTATGGCCTTCTGCATTTCGTTTGGCTAGAATGAAAGTACGTCCGTGAGGTTCCCGGATCCTTTGTTTGAGATTTCGGGGATTGTTGAAACGGGGATGAACGAACTCACAACGAAGGAGTAAGACCATGGTGGCACAGAAGCTTGAATTGATTCAGAAAATGGAACAGAAAGGGATGACCGTGGCACAAGCCGCAGAGGCAATGGGCTTTGACGCTCAATTACTGGGATTGTACCTTGTCAAGGACGCCTACCCTGTCCCTAAAAGGATATTGGACAAACTGGCAGAGGTCATTTCCAACTAGGAGGGACGGCAATCCTTCACCCGGCGATCCGAACCTTTGCCACGGTCGTTCGGAACCATTGTCCCACGCTTGAACTGAGCTATTGAGACCGTTTCGGTCCTTTCCCCCTCGTGATCCCCGCCGCGAGGCGGAGAAGGACACAGATCGTTTTCCACAGCCCGACGACCCCTACGCCGCCTTTCCCCCACCAACCCTCCCCCTTTCTTGCGAACCGCCGCAACCCTTGCGCTCCCGGGCATCTTACGGGCCGCCCAGGCGCCCCAAAGGACCGACGGCCCATGGGTGTGCGATCCCGGATCCCGTTGCTCTCTTGCGGGGAGACACGGGTGCTTCACCTCCGGGATCCTTGCCCATGCCCGCCTTGCCGGATATGCACAAACTGCACAGACTTTGCCCCCTGCACAAAAGTACTTATTTCATGTAGCCCCGATCCCCACCCTTGACAAGAACATCGGATGGTGTTAGCAGTAGCCGCGTATCGCGGACGAAAGCAACTCCCCTCTCTTACATGCACCTCCCCTCTCCCAGGTCCTGGCACCGCTTTTGGGCTTATCGTTGTGTTGGTTTCACCCTGGCACGCCGACGCGCATTGCAGCAGGCAGGATCGTGCAAGGGAGTAGGATTGCACATGGGCGATAACCTGGGTTATCCCTGCGTGGACATTGGTGATACCTTGATCAGGAGGCACACATGAAACAGGAAAAAGTATTTGCACAATTGGAGCAAAAGGGGGTTTCACGAAGAGATTTCCTCAAGTTCTGCAGCTTCGTTTCCGCCACCATGGGGCTGGCCCCTTCCATGACCCCCAAGGTTGCCGAAGCCCTCACAGCCCCCCAACGCCCACCCGTGGTCTGGCTTTCCTTTTCGGAATGCACCGGCTGCCCCGAGTCTTTGCTGCGGACCACCTATCCCTGGATTGACGAGTTGCTCCTGGAAATCATCTCCTTGGACTACAGCGAGACGGTGATGGCCGCTTCCGGACAGGCGGCCGAGGACGCCCTCCATGCCACCGTCAAGAAGCACCCCGGGAAATTCATCTGCGTGGTGGACGGCGCCATCCCTACGGCGGAGAACGGCGTTTACGGGATGATCAACGGCAAGACCATGATCGAGATCGCCAAGGAAATCTGTCCCAAGGCCCTGGCCAACATCTGCATCGGAACCTGTTCTTCCTTCGGGGGCGTCGCCGCCGCCAAACCCAATCCCACGGGGGCCAAGGACCTGGAATCGGCCCTGGGCCCGGCCCTTACCACGCCCGTGGTGAAGATCCCCGGCTGTCCTCCCAACGGCATCAACCTGGTGGCCACCATCGTCAACTTCTTGTTATTCGGAAAGCTCCCCGACCTGGACGCCAAGAAGCGACCCCTGTTCGCCTACGGAAAAACCATCCACGACACCTGCCCCCGACGCTCCCACTACGAAATGGGCGAGTTTGTCACGGAATTCGGTTCCAAGGAGGCCGCTTTGGGCTACTGTCTATTCCAGTTGGGGTGCAAGGGCCCGGAAACGTACAACAACTGCGCCATCGTCAAGTGGAATGACGGGACCAGTTGGCCCGTGCAGGCGGGGCACCCTTGCATCGGATGCAGCGAACCCGATTTCTGGGACAAGATGTCTCCTTTTTACAAGTCCCTGTAGAACGGGGCCGGAGGTCCGACTCGGCAATTCCCACAAGGACGGCAGGAAGCCTTCACCATCAATAAAGGAGAAGTGAGTTATGGCACAGCGAATTGTCGTCGACCCCATCACTCGTATTGAGGGTCACTTGAGAATAGAGGTGGAAGTGGGGGACGGAAAGGTAAAGAATGCATGGAGCAGTTCGACCCTCTTCCGCGGCCTTGAGATCATCCTCCAGGGGAGAGACCCCCGCGACGCGTGGCTCTTTACCCAAAGGGCCTGCGGGGTCTGTACCTACGTCCATGCCCTGGCGTCGGTGCGATGCGTGGACAACGCCGTCGGCGTCACGGTCCCCGACAATGCCCGCCTTATTCGAAACCTCCTCATGGGGGCCCAGTTCCTCCACGATCACATCGTGCATTTCTATCACCTCCACGCCCTGGATTGGGTGGACGTGGTCAGCTCCCTCAAGGCGGACCCGAAGAAGGCCGCGGCCCTGGCAGACCAGGTGTCCCCCGCCGGAGGCAACGTGAACGAGTTCAAAGCGGTGAAGGCCCGGGTGAAGAAGTTCGTGGACAGCGGCCAACTGCGCCTGTTCAACAACGGCTATTTGGGACATCCGGCCTACAAACTGCCCCCCGAAGTGAACCTCATCGCGGTCAAACACTACCTGGACGCCTTGCGCCAGCAGGCGCGCACCGCCCGGATGCACGCCGTATTCGGAGCCAAGAACCCCCACCTTCAGAGCCTGGTGGTGGGCGGAGTCACCTGTGTGGCGGACCTCAATGCCGATCGCATTGCGGAGTTCAAGTATCTCTGGAAGGAGACCATGGACTTCGTAAACAACGTATACATCCCGGACGTGGTCGCCGTGGCCGGGTTCTACAAGGACTGGGGAAAGATCGGCGGCACCACCAACTT
>JARKQW010000127.1 GCA_029974695.1 Syntrophobacteraceae bacterium
TCGTCCCGCACCGGGCCGGCGCGGGAAGACACGGAACGGAAGCTGCCGTCAGGCTGGAGGAAACTGCACTCCACCTGGTGGGGCAACCCCTGTTCGACACTTGAGTTCCGAGCCTTTCTGATCTTGTCATGATTGTCGGGGTGAACGGCTTCGAAAAACCGCTCGACACCCATAGCGGATCGCGTCGACTCGATCCTTATCAGGCGAAACGCCTGATCGTCACCATAGCATTTGTCCTCGATCAGGTCCCAATACCAGGCGTCCATGGATGCAGATTGCAGGGCAAGACGGGGCCGGGCCCCAGCTCCCCTTCAGCGCCTCTTCCGTGCCTTTGCGCTCGGTGGTCTCCACCGGGGACAAGACCAGACCTCCCACCCTCTTCGATTCGTCGAAGGACAATCCCCTTCGGGAAAGGACGGCAATTCGCCTTCTTCCGATGATCCGGGACAATGCAACTCAATCCGGGGGGGAAATTACCCGGAGAAGGGTGCCGCAGCTCAGGCGTTGGAAAGCCCCAAAGAACTTCCGCAAACACGAGGAGAACACCGGGAGCGTGCGGGGATTTTCGGCAGGGTTGCGACCGGGTCTCATAAATCGGAAATACCGAGTGTATGGCGGCTGACTGAACCTCCTATTCGGAGGACGGAGGACCTTGTTCCTGTTTCATGTAACCGGAGTCTGCAATCCGACGAAGATTTCCATTAACGTAACGGGGCGTCGTCGGAGGAGGGTTGGGCCGGGGACTCCCCCTGAAAGCCGGTGTGTGGTCAAAGGGGGTCCCCCTGCGGCTTACCCCCGGGAAGGTCCGGGACCCTCCGGGACGATTGCCTGAAACAGGTCCTTGATGCCCCCAACGGAGCCCAGGATGGCCGTGGCTTCATAGGGCAGGTACACCACCTTGTTGTTTTGCCCGGAAACCATTTCCTTGAGGGCCTCGATGTAGCGGACGGCGATGAGGTAGTTGACGGGGTCGCCCCGGGTCCCCGCAACGGCCTCGGAGATCAGCTTGATGGCGGCAGCTTCCGCCTGGGCGACCCGGATTCGTGCCTGGGCCTCCCCTTCGGCCACGAGGATCCTCGCCTGTTTGGCTCCTTCCGCTTTGTTGATTTCCGCGGACTTTGCCCCCTCGGCCTCGAGAATGCTCGCCTGTTTCATCCCTTCGGCTTCGAGAATGGCGGCCCGCCGATCCCGCTCGGCCCTCATCTGCTTTTCCATGGCCACCCGGATCTCGGGAGGCGGGCTGATGTCCTGGAGCTCGACCCGATTGACTTTCACTCCCCATTTCTCCGTAGCATCATCGAGAATGGCTCGAAGCCTGCTGTTGATGGTATCCCTCGAGGAAAGGGTCTCGTCCAGGTCGAGTTCCCCGATGACGTTTCGAAGGGTCGTTTGGGTGAGCTTCTCGATGGCATCGGGAAGATTGGCGATTTCGTAGACGGCCCGCACCGGGTCGGTGATCTGAAAGTAGAGGAGGGCGTTGAGCTCGGTGACCACGTTGTCCTTGGTGATGACGCTCTGCTTCGGGAAATCGTAGACCGTCTCCCGGAGATCGATCCTGCCGAGATTCACCCTGCGAACGATGGTCTTTCCGGCGGGGTCCGTCTGGACGTAACGCCATTCGATCTGGCGCGGCTTGTCGAAAAGGGGCCACATGATGTTGATCCCCGAAGGAAGAGTGCGGTGATACCGGCCCAACCGCTCGATCACCATCGTCTCGCTCTGCTGGATGATGATGAACCCCTTGACGGCAAAGAAAATGACAAACAGTGCGAACACGCACAGAATGATGAGGATTCCCATGGTTTTCCCCCTCTATGTTTTTGGTTACACGGGCCTTACGTAGACCGTGGTTCCCTGGACCCGCACGACCTCGACCGGGGATCGTTCCGGGATGATCGTGTTCTCGACGGAAACGGCCTTCCAGTCATCCCCTCCCACCAGCACACGACCGGTGCCCACCTCGAGGCTGATGGTCTCGGTCACCCGGCCGATCTTCCCGATGAGGGCGTCCACGTTGGTCTTGACGTCGGGGGAAGACTTGTAGCAGTACCGGGTGAAGATGGGCCGCACGGTAAAGTAGGCGACGAGGGTCCCGACGATGAAGCCCAGGATCTGCATCTTGAGCGAAAACCCAATCCCTGCCGCCAGGGCCGAAAAGAGGCACCCGATGCCGAAGGATGCCAAAACAAACCCGGGTGTAAAGATTTCGGCAATGAAGAGCAGAATTCCCACGATCACCCACAGGTGCCACGCGGATACCATTGTCGGTCCTCCTGGGCTGAGAAGTCATGGAAACATCGACATATTCTTCCACTACGGGACGTTCGCCCCGTGGGACACCCGAGGGCAAGGGATCTTCCCCACGGGCGTCATCGATTCCCCAGATCGCCGTTCCCTGAGGAAGTTTCGGATACCGTTCGGGCATTCTCCCGGATTCGCCTCCGAACATCAAGAGAGTTTGAATTCCTTTTGCACTCGGCTTTTCTCGTTTTGTCCGCCAAACAGGTCCGGCATTTTCATGCCGCACGGACCCGCAAGGAGTTTCTGTCGCCTTCCTGTTGATGCCGCGCGAGCATAGAAATCATTTGACACCCATGGATCGCCAATTCATAGTGGACTCTCCTCAGGGGGGAGGGATACGTGGAGATTACCGTCCATGGACCGGAGCATACCCCTCTTTGAAACAAGGCGGACCGACAGGCTCGGCGGTCGGAATTCTCGAATACGGCAAGCAGCCCCATTCCTTTCCGGGCCTCCCACCCCTTCACCGACTTCTTTACGACCCTGCCCGACTTGCCCCGGACACCTGTGCGTCAGCACCGGGCACCGGATGCGGGGTCCCTTCCCGGGAACCGGCCGAATCGCCGATGTCTCAAAATCTTCCCGGCAGGCAGAGAGCTCCTTTGCTTCCGGTTCATCCCGCACCGCATCCAGGGCCGCCGGAGAACTTGAACTGGAGGGGGACCCGGCAGACGACGGTGGTCATCCCCTCAACGATCCTTCGAAGCCTTCGGTCAAGAGCCTCCTTGCCAAGGGGCCCGAGCAGATCGTGTTCACGGAGGCCCTCGCCAAGAGCGCCGGGGGGTCCTGCCTCCTTGCCGTGACCGACACCGCAGGCAAGGTTCCGGAATCGTTCCAGAACAACAAGGCCTTCTTCGGCCCCGTTCGGCAGAAAGGAAGGAACTTCGACCCCACGCCCGGAAAAAGGATGGTAGGCCGGGATCGGCAAGACCCGAGCTTCAATCTCGACCCGGAGGAGAGCCGCCATGAACAAGACCCGAGCTTTCGTACTGGCGTTCCTGCTGTTCTCGTTGGGGACGTCCTTTGCTTTCGCCGCCACCGTCCGTTACACCTATGACGAACTCAACCGGCTCACCCGGGTGGAATACGAGGACGGCACGATCATCGAGTACGGCTACGACGCGGCCGGGAACAGGACCTCGTACAAAACAATCCCGTCGTCGGGTTCCCTCACCATGGCCCTCTCCCCGGCGCGAGCCGTCGACGACGGCGCCCGCTGGAACGTGGATGCGGGGGTGTGGCAACCGAGCGGCGCCACGGTCTCCGGTCTCAGTGTCGGCAGCCACGTCGTTTCCTTCAAGACCCTTGCGGGCTGGACCACCCCGGCCGCTCAGAACCTGGCCGTTGCCGCAAACCAGACCACCTCGGGCACAGGCAATTACGTGATGCAGAAGGGTTCCCTGAAGGTGACCCTGAAACCGAACGGGGCCGTTGCGGCAGGCGCCCGGTGGAAGGTGGACGACGGGACCTGGAAGGAGAGCGGCGCCACCGTTTCGGGGCTCCAAGCAGGGAGGCACGCGGTCTACTTCAAGAATATCAAAGGGTGGACCAAACCGGCCAAAAAGACGGTTTCCATCCAGCAGGACCGGACCAAGGCGGTAACAGGCACCTATGTTTTGCGAACGGGCTCCCTCCTGGTGACCATCACCCCGAAGGGGGCCGTGGCCGCGGGAGCCAAGTGGAAGGTGGATACCCTCCCATGGAAGGACTCCGGGGATACGGTCCCCAACCTCCCGGTGGGAAAGCACTCCGTGCAGTTCCGAAAGATCGGCGGCTGGAAAGCTCCTGCCGGCTTTACGGTGACGATCAAAAGGGACGTCACCATCAAGGCATCCAGGAGCTATGTGAAGTCGCCGGGATCATCCGAGGGAATTGCGGAAGAGTAGAAAGAGAGAGGCGGTATACGGAATCCGACCGGAAGGTGCGGGTACTCGTGCGGGGACCGTGAGCCCAGCCGGGGTTGAAAATACCCTTCGCCAACCGCTCCCCGGATGGTTGGAAAACGCCTCCGTCGTTCTCGAACGAGAGCCCGACGAAAAGCGTCTCATTTCACCACCGGCAGGATTTTCCGAAACTCGTCGGTGTTGGACCGGCGAGCCCACTGAAAAATCACGATTTCCGCCGAAGTGACCACGGCACCGGCTTGTCGGAAAAGATCGAGGGCCGTCTGGTAGTCTTCCCGGAACCGGGATGCCACGGCGTTCTTAACCACTTGCACCTGGAACCCGTTCGCCAGGAGATCCATCCCCGTTTGCAGCACGCACACATGCGTCTCCATGCCGGTCACCACAATCTGGGACCTGCTGAATTCCCGAACCCGATCGAGAAAACCCTCCTCCAGGCAGGCGCTGAAATGCTCCTTGGGGAAGATGGCCGAGGGTCCCAGGTTTTTCGCCACTTCCGGGACCGTCGGACCCAGTCCCTTGGGATACTGCTCCGTTGCCAGGACGGGAATCCCCAGGATTCCTGCCGCCTCGATGAGCTGATTGGTCCTTCGGACCGGTTCCTCCCAAGGGTCGATAACCTTGAGCATGGCTTCCTGGATATCGATGACCAGGAGCAGGCTGTCTTCGCGGCGTGGGACAAGGCGGTGGCGCATGAGCCCTCCCGGGATTCCCGACCCGGGCCGGGAGCCGGGCGCGTGGGCGATCGTTTCGCCCGGATCTCGAAAGGCCGGGTCGCCCGGGGATACTCCGGAATCCGGTTCGCGGGGAATTGTGCAGCCGGGCGAACCCCGGATCCGGTCCGAGGTTCGCCGGGACGGCGGATTGAGCGGATTTTGGGGCGGTTTCCTTGGGCCCTTCGAGGCCCGATCCCGCGGGCGGATCGGCCGGGTCGTGCCGAATGGGATCGTTCTAGAACGTGAACAGGATTTCCGGACGGACAAACCCCATCACGTCGCGCCGAGCGTAGTAGTCCCCCTGCCAGACGAATTCAACCCAAATATGCGCGCTGAGGTGCTTGTTGAACTGGTGCTTGAGCACCGTCTGCAGGAAGTGGCCTCGGAAGTCTCCATTATTGCTGAACCTCGGGGCAACGGCGCGCGTGGGCACTTCTTCCTGGGCAAACAAGGCATTATAGGCCACACTGAAGGTCATCCCCTTGGTAGGATTGAAGGTCCAGCCGGGTCCGAAGCGCATGAGGTTGTTCATCTGGGCGATCTTGCCGCTGGTTTCCCCTGCGTACGAATAGATGTAGAGCTCGCTCCAACGCGGCCAGCGGCCCCAGAGCACGTCGAACATTTCGTCGGTTCCCGGGGTGCTGGGATCATCCCCCGACAGGAATTCCCCCGACACGAACAACTGGTTGTTCAGCTTGTCCTTGAACAGGTAGGTGAGCTTGGCCTTGGCGCCATAGGCCGAGATGTCGCGATCGGCGAAAACTCCCAGGATCCTGTCTTCCTTGTTTCCGAACTGGTAGGCGCCTTCCAAGGAGTACTGCCAGTTGGGCGTTATGTTGCCGGAGATCTTGCCGCCGAAGGTGAAGATGTCCGCATTGTCCCCGGGAATCCACGGGAAGCCCCCGCGCTCCATGGTTTCCTGGTCGTCCCGCTTGTAGATGAAATAGGCGTCGATGGCCGTGTTCTTGAGGGACTTGTTGGACAGGTAGGCGATCACTCCCGTTTCGTTCTGTTCGGTCAGGGGATGTTCCGTGTCGTTGAAGCGCGGCCAGTCGCTGTAGGTCGGGTTTCCGATGGTCGGGATCCACTCGTCGGCCCGGGCATGCTGAAGGATGGTGATCACGTCAAACTTGGTGTCGATGTTCTTGGCATCGTAGGTGAGGCGGACACTGTCCAGGAAGAAGGTCCACGAACCGTCGCCCGGGGTGCCGTCGGCCACGAGCCACCAGTCATAGAAATCCCCCAGCATGATGTCCTGGCGCCCCACGGTGATGGTCAAAGGCTGCTGGAAGGCGTTGTTCCACTTGAGATTCACATTGTCCAGGATCCCGTAACGCCACTCCATGCCGCTGGCGGTTTTTCGGGGGCCGAAACCGGCCGGCTCGGTGTACAGCCGGGGTTCCGCCGAATGGCGGGCATTGAAGCTCACGTCGCTGGGCATCTTGGCGGTGCC